>CALBNQ010000039.1 GCA_937896495.1 uncultured archaeon
GTATCAATCATTGAAAAAAAAATGAATGAATCAATGCAGAAAATCATAGATAAATGCGATGTAGTCATAATTCCTGAAAATGGAAAAAGTGAAGATAATATTAAAAGAGTCGGACCAATTGTCAGACAGATTAATGAATCAAGGGAAAAACTCCGAGAAAAATTTTCATTTACAAAAAAAACTATTCTAATATCTGTTGGAGGTACAAATGCAGGGTTATTTTTAATTGAAAAGTCATTAGAAGTTATTTCAACAATTAATCAAGACATAGAAACAATTCTAGTATCAGGTCCAACAATAAATAAAAAATTTGAAAATGTAAAAAACATGGGATTTGTAAATAATTTACATGAATTAATTTTTGCAGCAGATGTAGTAATTTCTATGGCTGGAAAATCAACTATCGATGAAGCCAATACATATGGAACACCATCTATTTTCATTCCAATTAAAGGTCATTTTGAACAAGAAAATAATGCAGAAAAACAAGGATTTGTTTTTGAAGACATTGAAAGATTAAAAGAATTGATTTTAGAAAAAATTGAGCAAAAACGAAATCAGGAAAAAACAGAAGGTGCAGTAAAAGCATCTAAAATCATTAAAAAAATATTTTCATAAAAATCAAATGCTTAATAGAGAACAACAAAACTCTTACAAATTATCATGGCTAATCTGATAGTCACAAAATTTGGAGGAAGTGCACTAGGTCCAGATGGGGTAACTATTCCAGAAATTGTCGAACGAATAATGAATTTAAAGAAAAATTCAAAAATAATAGCAGTTTTTTCAGCTCCTCTAACTTTTCATAATGACAAAAAACGCTCATTAACTGATGTTGTTTTAGAGCAAGGGAAAAATGCAGAAAATGGGATTACACCAAATTTAGAAGTGGTGAAATTAACTTACCAAAAAATTCTAGAATTTGTAGATTCAGAAAATATGGAAGAGTGTAAGAAATCAATTGAATATCATATACAAATGGCACAAAAAGCTCTTGATGAGGCATTAAAAGCCAAAGAGTATGCAAATGAAATTCGTTCAAGATCACTTGCATTTTCAGGAGAAATTTTAATTTCGCATGTAATGAATTACATTCTAAGAAGTAATGGGATAAAAGCAGATGCGGTAAGTTTTGATCATTGGCCAATCATCACAGATGAAAATATAGAATCAACTAATTTTCTTACACCAGAATCACGTACAAAAATGCAAAAAACAGAAGAATTAGTCAGCATAAACGAAGTAGTAACAATTGGTGGTTTTATTGGAAAAACAATAGAAAATGTAACTACAACATATGAAAGAGGTGGTTCTGATAGAACAGCAGCTGATCTTGCAATCTTATTTCACAAAAAATATGAAACAAGAGTAGATTTTGAAAAAGATAGTGCAGTTGTTTCTGCAGATCCAAAAATTGTTAACTCAGGATTAAGAGAAGTAAAAGAATTATCATATAATGAAGCTAGATTAGCAGGAATGTTTGGGATGAAAATTTTAGATCCTATTGCAATCAAAGAAATTGTTGAGAATGGTGTAGATATGCCAATCACAATCACAAATATGAAAAGTCCAGAAAAAATTACAACCATAAAGAGAATTTTAGATAAACAAAAAGGTCATCCAATAAAAATAGTTACAGGAAAAGAAAATTGTTCTATTTTTAGAATTGAAACAACCAATATTCAAAAATTATTAACATCATTAGAAAAAGACAAAAGGTATAGTGAATTCATCATTTTATCTCCATTTACAAAAGATGGTATAGAGTTTTCAAGAATTTTGTTTCTTGATGGTGATTATGTTAAAAGAAATGAGAAGTATCTTTTAGGATTTGATTCACTTGCAACAATTACATACAATCGAGGTGTCATTACATTGATTGGTGATGAAATGTGGAGGGTACAACAAGTTGCATCCAGAACCAGTGCAAAAATTGGAGAATCTGGATTAAATATTTTAAACATGGATGCACAAGAAGAAACCTCAAGGATAATTATAGTGGTAGAGGATTCAGAAGATAATATTAAAAAAGCAATAATTGCAATACATCAAGAAATTTCAAAAATTAATTTCATTTAATGAAAAATATGACGTTTTAGGTTTTTACACCTGAATATGTCATCAAGGGTTTATTCTTGGACCATTATCTAGATTTAGCCCGGCGTTACCCAAAACACGCGATAACAATACTTGATTTTTCTAGTATTTACAGATTAACTATATAGAAACAATCAAACACGTTCAGCAATATACCAAAGAATTATTCCAACACCTAAAATGACATACCACTTGAAATTATTTTTATTCATAAAGATATTTGGAGAGGCTAGTTCGCCTTTAACAGTAGTTGACAAACGGATTTTTCTCATCTCAAATGCATTCCCAATTAGACCGATGATGAGTAAAATGATAGCCAAAAAGCCAATGATCCATTCCATAATGATGTTTAGGAATTGTCTATTATGTAGTTTACAGAAAATATTAAAAATTCATTCAAAAATAATTCTTTAAATGGGCAGAGTTTTTTCCCTCTCCTATGAAAGAAACAGGTAAAATATGGATGAATGGGAAATTAGTGCCTTTTAAAGATGCAAAAGTTCATGTTCTAACTCATGCATTACATTATTCAACATCAATTTTTGAAGGAATAAGATGTTACGATACACCAAATGGTTCTGCCATATTTAGACTACCAGAACATGTTGATAGATTTTTCAAATCTGCAAAATTATATTCAATGAAAATGCAATTCTCAAAAAAAACAATTTCAGATGCAATCCTAAAAACTGTCAAAACAAGTAAACTCAAAGAATGTTACATTAGGCCACTAGCATACTACGGTTATGGGACAATGGGATTAACACCAACTCAAAATAAAGTAGATGTTTCAATTGCTTGTTGGGAATGGAAAATGGGAGAATCAAAAGCAGGTAAGTTTTCAGGAGCAAAATGTAAAGTTTCTAGTTGGACAAAAATTGATTCGAGATCTCAACCAATGCAAGCAAAAGCTGCATCAAATTATGCAAATGCAGCATTAGCAAGGATGGAAGCATTAGAAAATGGGTACGATGAGGCAATTATGTTAAATTCACAAGGAAAAGTTGCTGAAGGAAGTGCTGAAAATATATTCATAATTAAAGATGACATAATTCAAACACCACCACTTTCAGCTGGAGGGTTAGAAGGGATAACAAGAGATGCAGTGATACAGATTATTGAAGAGAATGGTGGATTTGTAATTGAAAGGAATCTTGAAAGAGATGATCTTTATACAGCTGATGAAATTTTCATGACAGGTACTGCAGCTGAAGTGAAATCAGTAACACAAATTGATAAAGCAAAAATTGGCAATGGGAAAATGGGTACAATTACAAAGGCACTACAAAAATCATTTACAGATGTTGTGATGGGGAAAGATGAAAGGTTTTTGCCATGGTTGACATTTGTTTAATTTTAGCCAAGTTTTTTACCCATAGAAATTAGTGAAGAATATGAATTCATGTACACCTGGTGAAACCAATGAAATTTGTTGGTTTTGTAGAAAAAATCGTCATGAAGACTGTATGAAAGAAATTCCAACTCAAGGAAAGACAGAAGGACCACATGATTGTACATTTGATACAAAACTCATTCCATGCAAATGTCAACACTAGTAAACAGAAATAGTAACAAATACAGCTCCAATTGAAAAACAACATGCAATATAATGAAGAATTTTGGGATAGATACGCAAATGAGAATGAATCAAGGTATAATGAAGAATTTTCAAAATATCTCAAAGATTTAACAAGATCTTTACCAGGTGTCCAGAGTATTTTAGAAATAGGTTGTGGAACAGGAATTGATTTAAGATTATTTCCTAAAACATTCCAATTACATGGAATAGATCTTAATGAACATGCATTGGAAATTGCAAAAACGAAATTACCAAATGTAAAATTTCAAAAAGGCAATATTACTAAATTACCGTTTGAAGACTCCTCGATAGATTTTGTATTTACTCATGGACTAATGAATTATTTAGAAAATGATATTTTAGAAAAAGGAATTGCAGAAATGTTCAGAATATCTAAAAAATGGATTATGCATTGCGAAAAATATGAAGAAACAGAAAAACAGATTGATGAAAATCATAGATTTCGTAACATGGGAGAAAAATGGGAAAATTACAAAGTAAAATTTGTCAGTGATGTAAACTTACATGAAGATTATGGAGAAGAGCAAACAAGATTTACTTTACTAAAAAAAATATAATGATATTTTAAAAAATATTTTCCAAAAAATTTACAGTATTAAAAGCGGGTCTAAAGGGATTCGGACCCTTGACAACCGGATTAAGAGTCCGGTGCGCTACCTGGCTGCGCCATAGACCCACCGAAAATAATATGCCTAGAGTTGTTATTAATCTTAAGATTGTAAAATAAAGGAAAAATTAGTTTTGTGCTTTAGCTTCAATTTCATTGTATTTTTCAATGATTGCAGTTAATGCAGTTGAAACTGGAACATCATTCATCTTTTTCTTTTCGACAAGAAGTTTTTGGTATGCGTCTAGTGTGATATACACAGGAATTGAACCATTTCCTTCTAGTAAACCTCTAACATTATAAAGTGCAGTTTCCATTCCACTTTCAGCAGATTTTGCAAATTTTGCTTTATCCATAATTGCTCCTAGAGGACCAAATGGCATTTCATAGTCTACTGACATGGTTACTTTAGTGAGAGTATCACCTAATGATTGAAATTCATTTGTGATTTGCCATCTCTTGAATGGACCTTTGATTTGTTTTGCAACAATTTTCTCATTTCTGACAAAATCGATTGTTTCACAATCCCACTCTAAACGTTTACCGCTAAAGTCGCCGATGATTCTAAATGTTGTGCCTACACCCATGCCTTCTTTGATATCCATAGGAATTACAGTCATTCCTACAATATCATTTTTGATTTGATCAGAAACATGTTCTGGTCTTGCAAAATATGTAAAGACATTTTCTACAGGTGTTTTGATTTCTATTGATTTTGAGACGAGAGTCATCGGATCAACTCTTGTCGATAAGGATTTAAAGGTTTTGAAGATTTTCCTAGGCAAATTAACTTACAATATATTCATGATGAATCTAGGGAATATATTATGAATAAATTGCGATCAGTTATCATTTTTGCTGTTTTGATTATTTCACCTATGATGGTTAATGGTGCAGATGCACATTCAATGTTTAATTCTGCTGAAAAATTTGAAGCTGGATTTAGAGTTCAAGTAGCAACAACTCCAGAATTTCCACAAATTAATGAACCATCTCAATTCAGAATTAGAGTAACTGAAGGGCATAACTATGAAGAAGTTGAAAATTTTACAATGGGTATTAGAATTCAATTTAACGGTCAGCAAGTAGATGCAATTCCACCTACTGCAATAGAAGGATCTCATTGGGATTTTGATTATGTTTGGAGAACTCAAGGAAATCATATTGTTTTAATTGATTTGTATGACATTGGAGAAGAGAAAGAAACTCACACATTTACATTTAACATGGGAACACAAAGTCCATTTGGATATATTTTCTTTGCAGCAATAATTGTAGGGGCATTAACACTTACAGGTGTTGTAGTGTATGTGTATGTTCCAAAAGTTTTGAAAAAATCTAAACTTTAGACGAGATTGAGACTTTAGAGATTCTAAAAGCAAACAAAGTTGTTAACAAAACCATTGAGAATAAGAATATTCCAATTCCCAAATGTACTGCAACCAGTACTGCGTGTAATTTCATGTCAATCACCATTGCACCAAGTGCAATTTGGGTAATTACAAGAACAGTTGCAAGAGAACTAGTCACTTTAATCTTAAAGTCAGAATTTTTGTTAATTAGACTTGCAATCATAGTTGCAACTACTAGACTTGCAGTTGTTGCTGCAACTAATCTATGAATCCATTCAATAAGATACTCCTCTGAAGGCATAATTCCATCTGGACACATTGGCCATTCAGGACAAGTTAAACCAAGTCCAGCTGCTGAGACATATCCTCCAATAAACATTAGAGTATACAAAACAATCATTGTTGATAATGCGAGGTATTGAATTGCCAAAATTATTCTACAATAAAACTACCTTGCATACCTTGTAAGGCATGTCCAGGAACAGTACAAATGTAATAATAAGTTCCAGGAGCACCTGCAGTAAATGTAGTGCTACCAGCCTCTCCTGGTTTCAATGGATTAGATGCTGATGCGATTTCAGAACCCCAAATTACATTGTTAAAGTCTTCAGGATCAGAAACTACTCCAAATGAATGGAATGATTTTCCATTATTTGCTGATGAAATGGAAACTTCATCACCAGAGTTTACACGGATTTCAGGATTGCTATTATCCTCTCCTGGTAATGCATTAAATGCTAAAGTCCTAAAGTCAGATGATTCTACAAAGTCCAAAGTAAAGTCATGAGACACGCCTGTTGGAGCTGCTGCTACACCAGAAGAACTTCCACCTTGTGATGGACCAATAATGATTTCACCCACCATACCTTGTTCTCTATGTCCAGGAACAGTACAAATGTAATAATAAGTTCCCTCCTCACCTGCAACAAATTCTGATGAGCCACTCTCTCCAGATTTTAATGGATTAGATGCTGATGCGATTTCACTTCCTGGAATAATTCCACTAAAGCCTTCAGTGTCTTTTGTAACACCAAATGAATGGAATGATTTTCCATCATTTACAACATTAAAGATAACTTTGTCACCAACACTCATCTCAATTGTTGGATTGACTCCGGGTTCATCAATCATAGCATTAAACGTCAAAGATCTAAAGTCAGCTGATTCAAGAAATGAAAGATCGTATGAAAGAGTTTTTCCTGTTGCTACTGCAGGAGCTGCATGATCATCTGCTCCAGACATTGCTGCAACAACTGGGGGTTGTTCTGAAATCCAATAATCCCACATTGAAAAGAATATTACTCCACCTACAAGACAAATACCCAACATAATCACTAACATTTTTCCAGTTCTAGCTGAAGTTGTTCTGTAAACTTGGGAATTATC
>CALBNQ010000040.1 GCA_937896495.1 uncultured archaeon
TTCTGCTACAGGTTCTGGTTCTGCTACAGGTTCTGGTTCTGCTACAGGTTCTGGTGTTGGTTCTGGGTTAGTTCTAGAATCAAATTCGGATAAAATATCTTCTGCATCTTTTGATTTTTTAGGGTCACTCAATTTAAAATTCCTTTAATAGTAAAATCATCTTTTGCTTTTATTTAATTTTTCAGGTTTTGTGATTTTAGATACTCCTCAAAGAATATCTCAAGTTCATCACTGTTTGTACAACATTTAATTTTCTCAACTAGATCCAAATCTTCAATTTCATAACAATTCAGAACATCTTGAGAGTCCTTAAATCCCAACATTGCTTTATTTTTAAAAATACAATGGTATAATTTTTCTTTCTCCATTTTTTCAGGTTTGAATTTTACACCATTCTCATCTGCAGATATTGGAGAGTCCACAGATAATATGGAAAAGATATTGGTATTTAGATTAATGCACAAAACAATAATAATCAAAAATATTCACAAAATCATTGGAAACAAGAATAGTGTTCCACATAGATTTTGATTATTTTTATGCACAATGTGAAGAAACCAGATCACCTGAATTAAAATCAAAACCAGTTTGTGTTTGCGTATTTTCAGATAGGGGAGGAGATAGTGGAGCAATAGCTACTGCAAATTACACTGCAAGAAAATATGGAGTGAAATCAGGAATGCCAATTACATTTGCAAAAAAAAGATTAGAAGAAAAAAAGGATGCAGTGTTTCTTCCAGTAGATTTTGATTTTTACACAGAAATATCTGAAAAAGCCATGGACATAATGAAACAGTATGCAGATATTTTTGAATATGTTGGAAGAGATGAAGCATATCTTGATGTAACAAAGAGAATAGGGGGAGATTTTCTTAAAGCAAGTCATTTAGCACAACAAATCAAAAATTCAATCAGAGAAAAAATCAAACTTACTTGTTCTATTGGAATTTCATCAAACAAACTGATTTCAAAGATTGCATCAGATTTTCAAAAACCAGACGGACTTACTGTTGTTTCACCTGAAAAAGTAGAAGTATTTTTAGATCAATTAAAAATTAGATCAATTCCAGGAATTGGTAAAAAAACAGAAAACAGATTTACTGAAATGAATTTTGAAACAATACAAGAATTAAAAAAATTAGATGTTTTTACATTAAACAAAGAATTTGGACGAAAAAGTGGAACATACATCTACAATGCAGTTAGAGGAATAGATAATGAACCAGTAAAAAAAAGAGATGAAAGAATACAATATAGTAAAATTATGACATTAAAAAAAGACTCTACAAATTATGAATTTTTGTTAGAAAATATTACAGATTTATGTAATGAGGTGTACAAAGTGGTTAAAAAAAATAATAAAATGTTCAAATCAGTTGGAATACATTTAGTTCAATCAGATTTGTTAAACAAATCAAAATCAAGAATGCTTAGAAATTCAACTGATAGTTTAGAAGAATTAGAAAAAAATGTGAATCAGTTACTAAAAGAGGTATTGTTAAATCAAAAAACAACAATTAGACGAATTGGAGTAAAAGTTTCTGAATTATCAGAAATCCAAGGGCAGAGCAATATTACGAATTATTTTTAGAAGATTCTTTTGATTCTATTTTTTTCAATCGTCTTGATTCAATTATAATCACTACAAAGATGAATGCAAATAGCCATGGCAAAAACATTATCTCACCTGCAATCTTATGATATTCCTCCCATGCAACAGGATCAGTAGTTACCTTAAGGGCATACCAGGATAATGAAAAAATACGAATCAGATTAACTCCAATTGTACCAAATATTCCCAAAACAAAATAAATTGTTTTTCGAGTTCGAGGGATATTCATCTTTAACATAAAGGCACCAATGACTAGTGAGAAGATGATGATACTATGCACACCAGCTGATGGCCAAAATACTTGAAGGGCCATAGAACCATGATCACCACGCAAAAACATTACATTGTCTCTTGCAACTGCAGTGCCAAGTTCAAGTGCAGTAATTATCCACACGTTTGCCTGAACGAAATATGGGACAATGTATTGTAATGGACCAAGTGTGTCATAGGGGAAAAATGCATCAAGAGATAAAATAATTGCAGTTCCAGTTAGAAAGATTGGACCAGCTGGTGCAATCCTTATCCATCTTTTGCCAAAAAAGATAGTTAATGTAACAACTATGAAAATTGCCATCACAATAAAGTCCCACATCCATGTCCACGAGTAAATTAATTGAACGTTGTAGGATTCAGCAGATGATATGATAAATTCTTGTAATCCATATTCCAGTGAAACAAGATATGCAATAGTTAACAATGCTAGAGGAATAACTGCAATTAATCGTTTTTTTGAAATTACAATTTTTAAGCCAACAAGTTCTGCCACTACAAAAACTAGCGCAAAAAGATAGCCTCCTCGTCCTTCATTCCAACTCCAAGCAATAGAGTCAGGAAAAGCAATCATTGCAAAAAGGATTGGACTGGCAATTAATGAAATTCCTAAAAGTAAATTCCAATTCTGCATTAAATTAAATCAAAAAATGGTAAATAAAAAGCACAGTTATACATTTTTGAACATACAAAGGAAAGATAAGATGCCTAATCTTCAGCAGATTCTATATCTTCGGCATCTGGATCTCGTCTAGCAGGTCGTATTGGGATGTAGATGTATGTCACACAATAAACTCATAGAACTACATGATACATGCAAAGGTTGTAAAAATTTGTCAATTAGGTAATTTCTTACAATTCTAAAGTTATGAATTAATTTTACACTCAATTTTAAGAGATTTCAGTGTAGTAAACAAAGTAACAACCAGAATTACAATAGATATGATTCGTATAGGAGTTTCATAGTTTGTCAAAAAAGCAGTCGCAGTAGCACCAACTGAACCAAATGTAGAGATCACTGCAAATCCTACAGGTCCACAACTACAAGCACCAGCTGCTGCACCAATTACAGATCCAAATAATCCACCACCCATTTTTTGTTTAGAACTTTTTAGAATGTTGATTCGAAAAATATTCATTGGAATTACCAAGGCAGATAATGCAGAGATACTCAAAATTAGAGTAAATCCAAATTCACTTCCAGAAGGAAGATGACTTACAATGTATGGTTCTAAGAAAATGTATTCTGATAAAATTAATAGTCCAACAAACATTAATGAAAAAAATACAAATGAAAAAATCAGATATTTGAAATTAGAGTAAACAAGTTTTATTATTTGAAACATTTAGATCATAGAATCCAGAATTTCTTTAAACACAGAAAAGGGTTGTGCTCCACTTAGTTGTTTTTGTTCATCAGAATTTATGATGAAAAATCCAGGAGTTCCACGAATACCGTGTTCTTTTGCTTGAGACGAATTGAACTGTACACGTTTAGAATGTTTTCCAGAGTCAAGACAACTCTCAAAAAGTTCCATGTCAAGACCCATACCAAATGCAAATGCCTTTAGTCGTTCAGTATTTGCCCAACCATTGTCAATTTGAGATTCTTGAGAAGTGTAAAGTGAATTATGAAATTCCCAATACATTCCTTGATCATCAGCGCAATATGTTGCTTGAGCAGCTTTTGGGGAGTCACGTCCCAAAAATGCCAAGTCAATAAAAACTAAATTTGCTTTTCCTGTTTCAATGTAATTTGTAGTGATTGCAGGTTTTGTATTATGATACCAATTATAGCATTGATGACATTGATAATCACCAAATTCAACAATAGTGATTGGTGCTAAAGGGTCACCTAAAATTGGAGAACCCATAGTAGTATCAATTGTGCCATGAGACCTAGCATCAAGGGAAACAGTATCAGAAGAGTTTGAAAAAGATGTTGCAATTATACCGATTATTGCAATTGATATGACGCCTAAAATTACGCCTTTTTTATTCATAATTGAGTAATTTTAGAAGAGTTAAAAAAGATTATTCCAAATTGTCTGCTGATTTTCTCTTAAACAAGTTAGTAAATTTTTCAATGGCCGTATCAATTGGGCACACCTCACATGATACAGATGATGAATGACTATCAAGATGTTTTTCAAATTTTTCTCGAGATTCTAAAACTAGATCACATTTTTCACAATATACTTTTGTGATATTTTTTCTAAATGAATCAGACATGATAAAAATTTGTAACTAGTGCTTATAAAGATCCTGTTAAAAATCAAAGCATGAGAAAAGTTTTTGATAAAATGATCACAGGATTTTTTGTCATTGTACTAGGGACAATATGGTATTGTAGTACAAAATATTATGTAAAACCAAATGATTACAAAATCATCATTTATGATGTGTACGGTAAACAAGTAAACATCAAAGAAATTCGAACACAATTCAAAACAAGTAAAGTTGCAAAAAGCTACGTTACAGAATATAAAAAAAGATTACCACATTATGATTTTACAATAGCAATAGATGAACCAAAAATTAAAGAAAACTCTACTCCACGAATTTTTAAGATCAATTAAAGGTAATGGATTCTCTGATGAGCATTTAGTTCAACTTGGTAACGAGTAACAAATCCACAATGTGTACAAGTAAACATTTCATTTTGAGTTGTTTCAGAAACTTGTTCTATTATTTTTCCATGTATTGATTGTATATTGATTGTATTATTATTAGAAATTACAGCAAAATTATTGTTTTCGCCAATTGAATCAAGAAATTCCTTGATTGCACCAATGACAGTGTTAATATCAAGAATTTCATCATCATCAAAAGTCGATAAAGTGAATTGATTGTTTTTCAAAGTTGGGATTGCAGCTACAGTATCTGAAACATATACTAGTAATTCATTTTTTACAGATAAGACATCTCTACAATCAACAGTTAGCATAAAATTTTTGAGTATTTATCAATATTTTAGTTTAACAATTTTTTGAAAATGATTATTATGGTTAGATTTTACTAGTTTGATGGTATGAGAGATTCAGAAACATTCGGTGTTGAAAAAGACCATGGGAAAGAAGTAATAGAGTGGTTAAATGAACATGCAAAATCTCAAAACATGAAACTTGAGGCTAGATTGTATGGATATACAGTATCTACAAAAAATTTTGGTGATTTTGAAATGTTTTCATGGATGGGTGAAGTACAAAATGCCAGAAAATTAATCATCAAGGCAAGTAAGAGATTCAAAGTAAGAGTGATTGAAGGAGGTTACAAACCAAAAGAGAAAATATTTAAAATGAAAAAACTTGATTTTGCAAAAGTAAAGAAAGGTGATAAAACTATTGGACAATTAGAATTTGCAGTGTCAAGATTTGGAAATAAACAATGGGAAGTTCAAAATGAAGAACGGCATTAATGATAGTACAAAAGAATGAACAGTATGAATAAAATCGGAATTATAGGAACTGGGATGTTAGGTAATGCAGTAGCATTACATTTGTTAGACGAAGGGTTTGATGTTACAGCATATAATAGAACAAAAGGAAAAACAATTCAATTAAAAGAAAAAGGTGCTAAAATCGTAACATCACCAAAAGAAGTTGCCGAGAATTCAGAATTAGTTATCACAATAGTCAAAGATGCAAATGCAGTAAAAGAAATTTCATTTGAAAGTAATGGGATTGTAAAAGGTGTACACGAAGGGTTGATTGTGGCAGATATGAGCACAATTGATCCAGAAGAATCAAAAATTATTTCAAAAAAATTTTTGGAAAACAATATCACTAAATTAGACATTCCAGTAATGGGAGGACCAAATGTTGCAATTTCAGGAGACTTGGTGATGATGGCATCTGGAAATAAAAATAGTTTTAATCAATGTAAAGAAGTTTTTGAGAAAATTGCAAATCGGGTCTTTTTCTTAGGAAATGAAGGAACCGCACACTCCATAAAATTAGCCATGAATTTACAAATCACTATGCTTGCACTTGCATTGTCTGAAGGAATTACACTAGTTGAAAAGTCAAATGTGGATCCAAAAAAATTTCTTGAAATTCTAAATTCCACATATTTCAAAACAGGGATGAGTGAGAAAAAAGCATACAAAATGATTGAAGGGGATTACGATGCAACATTTACTCTTGCTAATTTAAAAAAAGATATCAGTACGATGACCAATACTGCAAAAAATTTAGGAATAAAATTACCGATGATCGAGAAAGCCCAACAAGTGTATGAGAATGCAGTAAAGGAAGGATTGGGAGAGATAGACTATACTGGAATAATCGAATATGTCAAAAAAAGTAACGAGTCAAAATAAACAATGTTACGAATAAGGTTCAACAAAAATTCTATAAACGATAAAGAATATGTCAAATTATGCAGTTAAAAGATAAAGTTGCAATAGTTACAGGTGCATCAAGTGACATTGGTCAGGGAATCGTAACTAAATTTGTTAAAGAAGGTGCTAAAGTTATTCTAGTTGCCAGAGATTTAGAAAAATTAGAACATACCAGAAAAAATGTAGGAAGTGAAGAATCAACTGCATCAATATCATGTGATTTAACTGATGAATCTCAAGTACTACAAACTGTGAATCAAATAATGGATACATATGGAAAAATAGACATTTTAGTAAACAATGCAGGAACAATCAATGACCCAGTTCATTTTCATAAAATGACAGAAGTAGAAATCAAAAAAATCATTAATGTGAACATGTTAGGATTATTCAACATTACAAAATCAGTTCTCAATAAAATGACCGAAGTTAAAAGTGGTTCAATTGTAAATATTGGTTCAATTGCAGGTGAAAGAGCGATTACCAAAGTCCATTTAGCAGCATACTCATCTACTAAAGCTGCCACTGCAATGTTTACAAAATCAATCGCAGTAGAATATGCAAGAAAACATATCAGATGCAATTGTGTTAGTCCAGGAATTATTAATTCTGGAATGATTAAACCGTATTTGGATGACCCTGAAGCAAGAAAAATCATTGAAGAAAGAATTCCACTTGTCAGAATTGGAGAGCCTGAAGATGTTGCAAATGCGGTGTCGTTTTTAGCATCAGATGAAGCAAGTTGGATTACAGGGACCATTCTAAATGTAGATGGTGGAAAAACAGCATCAGAAGGATGATAGAAAATTATGAGGAATAATTTTTCTTTTTCAAAAACTTAGTATAACTAAATCCAGAAACCAACATAACAATTCCAGTAACAACAGACCACATTACAAAAGAACCTATTTGGTAATCTTCCATTAAAAAACAACTAATTTTTGAGCATCTAAAGTTTGGGTTTAAAATATAATTTGAATTAAAATTATGAAACATCTAAATAGATTTAATATCAAATTTAGTCATGCCTGAATACATATGCCCTGATTGTGGACATAGAATATTTCATGAAAATGAAACAACATTAGAAGTACAGGAAAAAATTCATGCACAATTTTGTAGAAAAGAAGAAGGTAAAACACATAGTTACATGCACAGAGATCTAGCACATATGGAAACTTTTGATTCAGAAAGAGAAAATGATACTGTAGGTAATCCTGTATTAAAAAAATAACATTCTACAGATTCCCCAAAATTATATTCTAGAGATTATCAAGTTGTTTTAATTGTCAAAAGAATTACATTATGATTTAGTAGTTGTTGGAGGAGGTCCTGCTGGATCATCATCAGCATGGGCAGCTGCAAAAAAAGGGATCAAAGTAGCATTAATTGAAAAAGAAGGTTCCATTGCAGAGACAGTAAGGACTAGTGGCGTCACATGGATTCAAAATATCAACGAGTTTGGAATTCCTGAAGATTGTTATAATAAAATTAAAAACTTTTCATTTTGTTCTCCAAATAATGAGGTCACAATCAGTGATTCAAAACCAAGAGCTGCAGTATTAGATGTTAGAAAAACATACAGATGGTTGGCAACACAGGCAGAAAATGAAGGAGTCAATATTTTTGTAAAGACCAACATCAACCAAGTTATCAAAAATGAAAAAGGCGACATAATTGGAGTAAAAGGGAGAAATCCTGAAGGAGAAATTTTATTTCATTCAAAGGTGGTAATTGATGCAAGTGGTTTTCAATCAACTGTAAGTAAAGCCATGGGAGTAGTCACACAATGGAAAAGATTTGGCGCAGGCGCAGAATGGGAAGTTAAAGCAGAAAATGTTGATCAAGATACATGGTGGTTAATGGTAGGACAACAATATTCTCCTGCAGGATATGCTTGGATTTTTCCTTTAGGGGATAACATTGTTAGAATCGGGGTAGGAGTTGGAAAACCTGAATCAGATGTAGACCCAACACAAAGATTAGAAGAATTAATGGAGAAAAAATTAGGCCCAATAAAAAAACTTGGAAAAATTACACCAATTGAATTTCATTACGGATTAATTCCAAATGATGGATTATCAAGAAAAACAGTATTCAATAATTTGATTCTAGTAGGTGATGTTGCAGGACAAGCAAACCCACTAGTGCTTGAAGGAATTAGATATGCAATAAGATTTGGAAGAGTGGCAGGTGATGTTGCAGCAGATGCAATAAAATCTAAAAAAACAGACGAGTCATCACTTTTACCATATGAAGATAATTGGAGAAAAGAAATAGAATCAAAGATTAATTCTGCAAGTAAGGTTCAAGATAGATGGATTGGGTTATCAGATGTGGAATGGGATAAGGAATTAGACATTATTAAAGAATTAAAATCAGATGAATTTTTAGATTTCATTAAAGCTGATTTTGGATTATCATATATGTTAAAACTTGCAATGAATCATCCAAAACTTGCAGTAAGGCAGTTATTTAATTTAGTTAAAGGCAAAAAAAATTAATGAGAAAATATGGATGTAGTTAGGAAAACTTTTGATGTATGGGCTCAAAATGGAAGAGCAGAATTAATGGAGAAGGAACATGGGGGGAATGTTTCAAAATTTTTAAATTCAATTTCATTTGATGAACCATTTACATTTTTAGATGTAGGATGCGGTAATGGGTGGGTGGTACGAAAAATTGCAAATGAAGATAATTGTAAAAAGTCAATAGGTATCGATAAAAGCAAAAAAATGATCATTCAATCAGAGAAGAAGAAAATTAACAATAAAGAAAGATTTTTTCATACAGATATAGAATCGTGGAAATACACAGGTAAATTTGATTTTATTTTTTCAATGGAGTCACTGTACTATGCAGATTCGATAGAATCAGCATTGGTAAAAATTTACAAATTGTTAAAGCCAGGTGGGCAATTTTTTTGTGGAACGGATTTTTATTCTGATAATAAAGCAACTGTCAAATGGGCAAAGATTATGAAAATCCAAATGCATCTTCATTCAAAAAAAGAGTGGAAAGAGTTGTTCCAAAATGCAGGATTCAAAGTAAAGACAAAACACATCAAAGATTTGAAAAATACAAAAAAATGGAAGCGTGAATGGGGAACATTATTTCTCACAGGTATAAAACCTGAAAAGTAATACTCAAATTCAATTATGAAATAATATTATCATGTGAGCTGGAGCACGACACGCTGCTACGGCAGAGGAAACTCCTCCCTCCATACAGGAAATGTGATTTGGAGATAAATAACCAGAGATGGTTGGCAACGGAACAGAAAAGAATCCAATATGGCGCACAGTGATGGTGAAAACCTGAGGTTTCCATAAAAGGAATGAAAAAAGCCGCCCCACATGGAGCAAAGCCAAACAGAACTCAAGGATCCTGTACCAAGTTCAGGTAGGCTGCAAAGCGAAATATCGTGAAAACAGAAGGAGGGTTACTCCCAGCACACATTATTTTTTTCAAAAAATTTTAAAAGATTAACTCATTGATTGTACTTGATCTTTACAGATACTTGCATTACATTTGCAAGTTGCATCACATAGACAAGAACCATGCATTTCACAATCACATTCAGTTCCAATTTCAGCAGATGCTGCACAGCCACATGCTGCCTCTTCATTTGTAGTTGTTTGTGGAGGAGGAGTTTGTTGTTGTGTTTCAGTACTAGTTTGTGAAGATTCTTCATACATACTTCGTGTTTTCTGATAACCACTATCATCTTTTAATTGAGCTTCACCTCTATTGGTTTGATATCCACCAGAAGATGCACTAGTTTGATAACCTACAAGATGTTCAGGATCAATTCCTGTTTGTCCTTGAGGACCTGCTTGTGATTTTTTAAGTGCACGACTACTAAAAATGAAAAATCCAATTCCACCAATAGCTGCCATTCCAGCCATTCCATAGACAATCATGACAGGGAATTCACCAGTTGAAGTTGTAGCATAACCTTCTGGAGGAGTTGGAGTTACACCTGCAATTTCAATACCATCTAGTGTATCTAATGCACCAAATCCAATTGCTGCAAGAGTTGCTGCATCTGCAGATTGAATACTTCTAACTACGTAAGGTTGATCAGCCATAATGTTTGCTTCAAAGACTCGTTCTACTTGTCGTCCTTCTCTAATACTACTTTCACCCATAGTCCAACTTGATACAACAAAGCCTGCAATTTCATCACTTAATCCAAAAGTACTAGCATCAGCATTGATTCCAGTAGGGTCAAACAAAAAGTGCCAGTTGGTTAATGGTTGTTCTAAAATAAAATTAGCATTAATTAATGGTCTATTAAGAACATCTTCAACCTCAGTTCCTACAAAGTATGTATATGCTGCAGGTTCTTCTGATTTTATTAAGGACATAGGAATATTAATTTCAACACCGTCAATTACAATTTCACCATCAGCAGACATACCTCTCCAACCCAAGTCAACTAGTGTTCTTTGACTATCTTTAGTGATGACATAATCAGTTAATGTACCTTCAAGGATTACTTTGTAATCGACTGAAGTGTTAATGTTTCGTGCTTTAAGATGAAATTCATAATCTACATTCAAATCAGAAATTCTTGCTTGACTGCCATCAGCAGCAATTTTTTGGTTTAATTTTGTCATAAGATCTTGAACACCTGGATCTGTAGAACCGGCAGTACCTTCTATAGTCCATTGATGACCACGTAATTCATCAAATAGATTTCCACCATTTGGGTATTCAATGAATACTGTTTTTTGATAATTCATTTTAAAATTAGATTCATCAGTATTAGGATTAACTCTGGCATCTAGTTGTGCTGCCCATGCAGGAGTACTAGTACCAACAACAATTAGTCCAGCAATTAAAATTGTAAAAATTAAAGATCTAGACACGACTCGTCTCTATAAAAATTAGTAATAAACCTATCCAAACTTATCAATAAAATATTTTGAAAAAGTAATATGGAGTAATGTATGTAGACTAGACAGTTTTAGAGGGATATGATATGATTACAATTTTAGCAGGAGGGACAGGTTCGGTCAAACTAGTGAGAGGTTTTGTATCTCAAGAATCCAAAGTTAACGTAGTTAGTAATGTAGGGGACAATTATTGGCTTTATGGACTCTATGTTTGTCCAGATATTGATACTATTGTGTATGGTTTAGCAGATTTGTTAGATCAAGAGAGAGGATGGGGGATTAAGAAGGACACATTCAACTTTTTGCGACAAATGGAAGTGTTTGGAGAAGAAACATGGTTTAGAGTAGGAGACAGAGATGCAGCAACTCATTTGATTAGAACAAATATGTTAAAGAATGGAAAAAATCTTAGCGACATTACAAAATGGATGTGTGAGAAATTTGCAGTTTCTGCAAATATCATTCCAGTTACGGATAACAGTATTGAAACTAGAATTACTACAAACAAAGGCGAATTACACTTACAAGAATATTGGGTAAAACATAGAGGAATGGATCCTGTTGAAGGGATTCAATATATTGGTGCAGATAAAGCTCGTCCAAATCCAGAAGCAATCAATGCAATTCATGATGCAGACATGGTAATTTTAGCACCTGGAAATCCATTGACATCAATTGGTCCAATGCTTCAGATAAAGGGCATTAGAAAAGAATTATCAAAAATGAAAAGAAAAGTTGTTGCAATTAGTCCATTAATTGGAGACAATGCAATAACAGGACCGGCTGCAAAATACATGCAAGCAGCAGGGATAGAATCAAACGCATATGGATTAGCAAAAATGTATTCAGATGTATGTTCTAACATTATTGTAGACACTAAAGATAAAGCACTTTCTAAAAAAATTCAAAGTTTAGACATGAAAGTGTTTGAGACAAAAATTACTATGAAAAATAAAATAGCAGAAGATGCATTGGCAAATTTCATCTTAAAACAAGTTCATTTATAATTTGAAAATAGCTGTAATAATTCCTGTAAAGACTTTCTCTAATGCAAAAACACGTTTAGAGTTATCTCCACTAAAAGTGGAAAAATTATGCAAAGTAATGTTAGAAGAAATTTTACATACAGTTTCAATTTCACCACGAATTGAAAAAACAATAATTGTTACAAAAGAAGAAAAAGCAATAGAGATAGGAAAAAAATTTAATGCACAAATCATAATAGATGAAAAAGAAGAAAGTGTCAATAGTGCAGTGGCACTTGCAGACAAGTATCTTTTAGAAAACAATTTTGATGCATCTATTGTATTCCCACAAGATATACCATACATTAAAACTCAAGATATCGATTTTATGTTAAACTATATTGCACCACCAAATTTTGCAATAATTGTTCCTTCAAGAAGATTTGATGGAACCAGTGCACTTGTTAGAATGCCTATTGATTTAATGAAAACACACTATGATGAAGATAGTTACAAAATCCACATGAATACAGCAAAAGAACACACATTGAATGTTGCAATGGTTTTTGTCAAAAGGATCATGTGGGATGTGGATAATAAAGAAGATTTAGAATTTCTACTAGAACAAAATGAAAAACCAGAAATTGCTCAAAAGATTAAAGAAATCATATCATCATAATAAGAAAAACAAAAAACAAAATTCTTCAGATATAAAATTAACAGCAAGCTTATAAGCAATGAATTAAAAATTGTTAAATATTATCATAAAAAGTTTGTGGAGATACTAAAATGGTTAAAACAACAAATCCAAAAGAAAGATGTCCAAGATGTGGGCAAGGATCAATAGTCACTGATGGAAGTACAGGGGAAAATTTTTGTGGAAAATGTGGATTTGTGATTACAGATAAAATTTCAGAAGCAGGAGCAGAATGGAGATCATTTTCCAATGAAGGAGAAAGTAAGAGTAGGGTAGGAGTTCCAACATCACTTGCCATGCATGATATGGGATTAGCAACCATCATCAATCCTCAAAATAGAGATGCAACAGGAAAACCACTATCTGCATCAATGAAAAGTACAATTGAGAGATTAAGAACTTGGGACAGTAGAAGTCAGGTTCATGAACCAATAGATAGGAACTTTAGACAGGCATTTAGTGAACTTGACAGATTAAAAGACAAACTTGCAGTAGGGGACGCAGTAATTGAAAAGGCAGCTTATATTTACAGAAAGGCACTTGAAAAAGGTCTAGTTAGAGGACGTTCAATTTCAGCATTAATTGCATCTGCACTTTATGCAGCATGTAGAGATACAGAGACACCTAGAACATTGAAAGATATTGGTGGGGCAAGTAACATTAAACGAAAAGATATTGCAAGATGTTATCGTTTGTTGTTAAGAGAATTGAATTTAAAAATGCCAGTAGTTGATCCGGTTAAATGTATTTCACGAATTGCCAGTAAAGCAAATTTGTCAGAAAAAACGAAAAGAAAAGCAACAAAAATTTTACAAACTGCAGAAGAGAAAAAAGTTTCTTCTGGAAAAGATCCAATGGGATTAGCTGCTGCTGCACTTTATGTTGCATGTGTTACAAATGGTGAAAATAAAACTCAAAGAGATGTTGCAGAAGCTGCAGGGGTAACAGAAGTTACAATTAGAAATAGATACAAAGGTCTGAAAGTGGCATTAGATCTTTAAATCAGAATTTCGTTTAGGAAAGAATCTATTTATCAATAACATGGAAATTGAAAAACATCCAGATAACAATAATAAAATTTCTAATGAAGACATCAGTGAATGAGAAAAAGCACTTTCAACAGAAATAAAATTAATTTGTGAAATAAAAGTTGCATAAGAGAAAATAAAATAATTTGTAGCCCAATGAATCAAAAGGGAGGCAACAAAACCATATTTTAGATAAACCCAACCTAAAATTATTCCTCCAGCAGTGGCTTGAGCGAATTTTCCCTCACTCCAAGATTCACCAAAGGCAATATGTGCAAATCCAAAAAGAACACCCACAAAAACCACCAAAAATATCGCTTTTCTATAATCAATAATGTCCAAGTTTCCAGGGTTCCATAAACAACGAATAAAGTATTTTAGAGAACTTCTTTGAGAGTAAAGGGCAAACAAAGGAAGGCCAATTAAGACAAATCTAAATCCAAATTCCTCAAGTAAAGGTGCAAGACTAACATAAAAAAATTGAACAAGATCATTTCCACCAAGTGGAGGAATAGTAACAATTCCAAACTGTTCTTGAACAAAATTAATTATTGCAGAAATTAAAACTAAAATTGAGAGCCATTTTGTAACTCCAAACATATAGTTTTTTTCAAGATTAAATTTACCTGAAGAAATAATTGAAGATAATGATTTGAAAAAATTAAGTTTAGGTCCTAAAATAGAAATGGTGAATAATATCGCATAAAAAATCCATAAAATTACAAACGCATCTCCAATTCCAATATCAATTGGATTTTGATATAGAATCGTATCTTCAAAAAGTTCCAGATGGGTTAAAGGATATTCAAAATTAATATCATCACCAATATTACTTTCAAAGATAACAAATAATCCAATAGGAAATGACAGTAATAGTAAACCAAAAATCACTGATAGTAAAGCAGTGAAAGGGATACCAACAGCTTGAAGTAATTTATTTGAGATTTGCAATTTGTTCTAATGAAGTTCTATAGTGTCTTCAGCAAAACCTAATCCAACCAAAGTATCTTTAATTGTATCACGATGATCACCTTGTAAAAAGACATATCCTTCTTTTGCTGTTCCTCCACAAGCGTATTTGTTTTTAAGATCTTTTGCAACTTGCTCTAAATTATTCATTTTAGGATCAAGGCCTTCAATCATGGTACCTTTTTTCTTGAATCGTCTTGTTTCTAATCTAATAATGATTTTAGTACTATCTTTGGCAAGTTCACCACAAGCACACAAGTCTTCTGGTAGACCACAAGTATTACAAATTACTGCCATACGTTCGAAATCAATTCGATCATAGGCACTATTAAGCCTTGTTTGAATAAAGTGATTGTTGTAAAAAATAATTGGATTTTTTAGATAGAAAACAATAGAGAATTCATGACAGATGATCTGACAAAAAAAGCAGCTGACATGTTACTAAAAGGGGCCACACTACTCAGTGAACCATGCCCCTATTGTTCAGGAGTAAGAGTAATGAAAGAAGGTCAGGCATTGTGTATTAGTTGTGGCAGAGAGCCAGAAAAAAGAGAGATCACACAGCAAAAATCAGAACAAATACAAAAATCAAGCCTAGAAGAGATATTAGATAAAAAAATCACAACACTCTCAAAAGAATTAGAACAAGAAAAGGATCATGAGAAACAACAAGAAATTCTAAAGTCGATCAATTCAGCACTAGATGCCATACAAAAAATCAAAGATAAACAATAAAGTTTTTATGTTAAAATTCGCGGTGTCAATTCATGGCCGATAAGAAAGCTGCTCCACTTCCAGCATCAAGTGGTGGACTCATGAGATTCTTTGAAGATGAGACTAAAGGATTCAAAATAGATCCAAAAATCGTAATATCAATTCCAATTGGCTTAATTGTAGTTTCATGGATAATTGATATGTTTGCAGCTACGTGAACAAACTATGGAAGATTCAGATGATGTTTCAAATATTCATAATAGGTTCTCTCTTACTTTAGTAAATCCTTCATCAAAATACTTTTCACTTGTTGTATCATTAGTGGTATCTACAGTTACAGTTCTTGCAACATATTTGGCATATTTACAGGATTTTGAACAGTTATGGTATAGAGTTCCAATGGTATTAGGAGTTTTAGTGGTATCTCAATTATTAGACAGTAAATTATCAAAGAAAAAAGAATATTCAAAATCATTGCATTCATCACTTTTTGGAAATATGTTATGGACAGTTACCATCATGATGGGAATAGTTGCAAGTATTGTTTTGCAAAAAGATATTCAATTATTTTTCATCACTTTTGGAATGATTCTTTTTGCTGCATTTAGGATTGGGATTTACACTACAACTTTGGGTTTGAGTCTCAAGAAAGCTTGGATGATTTGTTTCATTCAACCATTAGCAATGTTTTTTGTATTAATTCCTCATGATATGTGGTTTTCAATTTTAAGTGAACCAATAGGATTAGGTTATGGAGCAGCTTTTATGATAATTGCAAGTGCGTGGTCATGGATTACAGATAGAGCTGGAAGACCAGGTATGGAAAGTACTCACAAAACAATTCAAGCATATCTTGCATCTCAAGGAAATGATTTTGAAGATGCAGAGAAACTGATGGAAGAACGTTCTACTGAAACCAAAGTAATGACATCACAATTAAAAATTTCAACAACTAATGATGAGAATGGGTTTAGAATAGTATTGCCAGAAATTCATCCAGGACCATATCATCCAGTTGGAGGAAGCAATATCCCATATCAAATTTATAAGAAATTATCATCATCAGCAATGGTAATGCATAGTATTTCAGACCATGCATTAAATCTCCCATCAAGAAATGAAGTTGAAAATTATTTAGAAAATTTAAAAAACAGTAAAGTGAAAGATGAAGGACTAAAGTGTACTGAACCAGTAGTAGTTCAGGTTAACAAAGCAAGGGTAACAGGGTTACTGTTCGGAAACAATCCATTATTGTTTTTATCATTATCCCCACATGGGATGGAAGATATTCCAAGTTACATGAAAACAGAAATTGAGCAATATGCAAAAAATAGGAATTATTCTAGAACAATGATTGTTGATTGTCATAATGCAATGGGGGAAGAGATTTCAAAAGAAGATGGAGAAGACATGTTGAGTGCTGCAAAATCATGTTTAGACACATTGATTTCAAAAGAGAGTTATCAAATTGAGTTTGGATATGCAAATTCAGATGACATGGATGTGTGGACAGAAGATTTAGGGATGGGAGGTTTGGGAATATCCTGCTTTAAGATTAATGAAAAAAAATACTTTCTTGGATGGTCTGATTCTAATAACATGGAAAACGGTGTAAGAGAGAAAATAGTAGATAATTTTTCAAAAAAAGATTACAAATTGTTAGAGATTTGTACATCAGATACACATTATGCAGCAGTTAAACCTAGAAATAAAAACGGCTATTATCAATTAGGAATAATTACAGGTGCAGACAAATTATCAAAATGGTTTTTAGATATTGCAAAAAGATCTGAATCAACAATGAAATCAGTAAAGTTTGAGATTTTGGAAAATGAAACCAAAGTCAAAGCAATGGGAACAGGGATTTATGAAGATTATTCAAAAGCGTTAGATAATTCTTTGAGAATTACCAAAATGTTTGTTATTGGATGTGTAGGACTTTTCATAACTAGTCTTTTTCTATAGTTTTCATTTGTTCAATATTTCCATAAAATTCATCAATAAATGAAGAGAATTGAGATATTGGTACAATAGGCACATTTTCAATAAAATTTACCTTGTCTTGAAACAAAGTAACAATTACAGGTACAGCCATCGAACCCTGAGTTTTTTCAACATATTTTTTTGTTCTTTCAATTTGTTTTTTGACGGCATTAGTTAATGATGAAATGTTATAACGTTTCCAATGTTTACAATCAATTAAAATTGCAATACCCAAACGAATTCCAATTACATCGATTTCCATTCTAGGTTTGGTTAAAATCATATTTTTAATAACTGCAAAATTTTTTGATGATAAAACTTCTGCAGTTAATCCTTCAAAATCTCTCCAATCTAATGAAGTAGAGATTTCATCAATAGGACATCCACGTTCAAGTAAAGAAATTGCAATTTTGAGTTTATCTCCAGTCTCAAAATAATACAATCCGTCTTGGATGGAACCAATATCATTTTTTACAAATTCATCTAAAATGGATGTAGAATCAATTGTATTCATTTTAGTTACTGCACAAAAATCAGTTACAGATACACCACCAGGGATTATCCCCTTTAACCCAATAATCATTTTAGACTGAATTCGCATACAGAAATTTTGATTCATAAACAGAATTTAGGTTTTAAGAGATTATAATTTCAGGGTATTGTGATATAGATTTTTTTATGAGCATTAAAAATTCAAAACATGAAAAAAATGCTAGTGTTGATACTAGCTTTATCAATTGTTTTTATGATACAAAATTATGCTTTTGCAGAAAAAAATACATTTTTTGATACAGTCAAGTTCATCCAATATTTAGATGAAAATACAGCATTAGAAGAAGTACGAAATGGTAACCTTGACATGTATTATTATACAGTTTCTCCAGATAGATTAGAAACACATCAAGCAAAAAAAGGATTACAGATTTTTGACTCTACAGGAGGCAGATACAGTATTCTAGTAAACCCTGCAGAATCAGAAAAGTTCAATCCATTTTCAAACAAAGAGATTAGATTTGCATTAAATTATTTGATAGATAGAAAATTAATTGTTAATGAATTAATGGGAGGGTATGGTACATCAATAATTTCATACTATAGTCCATCAGAACCAGAATATCTTTCAGTGATTGAACAATTAGAATTATTTAATTTTGAATATAATCCAGGACTTGCAGACAAAACAATTACCAAAGTACTTGATGAGAAAGGTGCCAAAAAGATTGGAGAAAGATGGTTAATGAATGGCAACCCAATAGAAATAACAATTTTTATCAGAAGTGATGATCCAGTTAGAAAATCCATTGGAGAAATTTTATCAGTAGAGTTAGAAAAGATTGGATTTACAGTAAAGAAGGATTTTGGAGATTTGAATAAAGCATTTGTTGTAGTTTATGGTTCAAATCCAGCAGATTTGAAATGGAGTTTATACACCGAAGGATGGGCCAGTTCAGCATTTGTAAGGTATGACTCCATAGGATTAGGACAGATGTATTCTCCGTGGTTTTCAAACATGCCAGGTTTTAATGATCCAACATATTGGAATTATGAGAATATGAAATTAGATGAAATGACTCAAAAAATTTACACAGGTAATTTTGAATCCTCAGAAATAAGATCAGAATTGATTCAAGAAGCAGTAGTTGAAGGAATTAACGAGTCAGTAAGAATTTTTCTTGCAAGTAAAATTGATCAGTATGTTGTTAATGAAAAAATTAGTGGAGTTGTAAATGATTTTGGGGCAGGGGTTCCAAGTAGATTTACACCAATTAATGCAAATAGTGACAAAAATGAATTAGTGATTGGTGTAAAACAAATCTATCAAGGGGCATGGAATCCAGTAAGGGGTTTGACAGATAGTTATAGTAGACAAATTTGGGGAATTATATCAGATCCGGGTTCATTTAAGCATCCATTTACAGGAGAAACAATTCCAATTAGGTCAACATGGGATGTAGAAACTGCAGGACCAAATGGAAAATTAAACATTCCTCAAAAATCAGTAATATGGAATCCTAAATCACAAGAGTGGAGAAATATTTCATCAGATTCTTTTGCTACAAGTAAAATTACATTTGATTTTAATTTCAGTAATTGGCACAATGGGGAAATGATGGATATGAACGATATTTTACACTCATTATATTTTTTGATAGAGTGGGGAACACAAGTAGATGAAAATGATAAAACATTTGATACAGAATTTACTCCAATAGCTACTCAGAGCATTCAAACAATAAAAGGAGTTAATGTAATTGATGAGGATACAATAGAAGTGTATGTAGATTATTGGCATTTTGATGATGCAGAAATTGCAAATTGGGCAATGATGTGGAATTCAATGCCATGGGAAGTTTCAGTAGCCATGGAAAAAGCAGTTACAGATGGCAAAGTTTCATTTTCCAGATCAGGTGCCACAAGTAAAAATGTCAATTGGTTATCATTAATTATTCCAAAAGATGCAAATATTATCAAGGAAAATCTTGAGGAATTTAAAAATGAAAATTATACCCCAAATGGGTTTAAAGGAAATGGTCAAGGTGAAAAATATTTTCAAGATAGATATGATTCCTCAATCAAATGGATTGAAGAGAATAACCATGCAGTGATTAGTAATGGACCATTTTATCTAAAGTCATATGCACCAGAATCTAGAACAATTACAGTTAGTTCATTTAATGATGAATCATATCCATTCAAAGCAGGAGAATGGTCAAAATTTGAAGATGTGAAATTTCCTTTGATCAAAAAAATGAATTTTGATAAAGTTATTCAACGAGAAGAATTCAAAATAGATATCATAGTTGAGAATGCAGATCAAATTTTATATTTTTTGACAGACAATGTTGGAGATTTGATATCATCAGATACATTTGAAATTATCAATGATAAAGTAACAATTTTAATTCCAAATGAGAGAACACAGAAACTCAGTATAGGTGCAAATAATATCAAAATCTTTGCAATTTCAGAATCGGTATTAAGACCAGATTTTTATGAATCTAGTTTTTTTGTAACTGAAAATAAAATAGAAAAACCAAAAACAGATTTTGCAAACATAGAGGTTCTAAAAAATGAAGCAAATTACGAAATTCTAATAGTTATAATAATAGCGGTTGCAGGGATCGTAATTTTTCTAAAAAGAAAAAAATTACAATAAACCATAATCTTTTAGAATAGGTTCTATTTGTTCCTCATTTTCAAGTTTAGAGTAATCATCTAAAAGATTTTGATTAAGATCATAAAATGTATGCCCCCATTTGAATTTATCAAGTAATTCTAAACTTTGTTCTTTAAATCCTAAAATAAACAATGATGCAGATAATGCCTCAACAGTAGTTAATTTATTGAGTTTTGAATAATTGACAGGATTTCCAGCAAGTAGTGGCGGAAGTTTTCTCTTTATACCATTGAATTTTTTTGAGAATGCTTGATCAGCTAAATTCCACGAACAATCTATTCCAACAATAGAATTGATTAATTGTTTGTCTTTTGGGATTAATGTTTTCTCAGAGAATGGATCTAAAACCATTCCCTTACTACTAATTTTT
This sequence comes from uncultured archaeon, assembly GCA_937896495.1. Classification (GTDB taxonomy): domain Archaea; phylum Thermoproteota; class Nitrososphaeria; order Nitrososphaerales; family Nitrosopumilaceae; genus Nitrosopumilus. Next base: position 21,030 of record CALBNQ010000040.1, read on the forward strand.
TTAATACTTTGAGCTAAACCAAACTTTACCATCTTAGCTGCAGTGCATTTTTTTGGATCATCTTGAAAAAACATCAAAACCTGTAACTTCATTATGATAGTTAAGAAAATGGACTATTTTGAATCTATTCTAAAGTCTTGTATGTGACTTTATAGTAAAATCGTGAAACCTGTTCGTCTTTGATTACAGACACATTCCAATTAGTGTCAGGTAAGAATTCTTCAGAAGATTCAGGCAAAATACTGAATTTTTCTAGTCGTACATCAGGTCCACTGTATCTTACATTGAAATTCATTCCATCAATTTCTACGACATCATAAATTTTACCTTGTGCTCTAGTAGAATCGTTAACTAAACAATCAATGTTTGTCCCAATAACACAAATTCCAGAATTAGTAGTCACTTGAATATTTACATTTGATTGATCATCTCGAGAAGGAGTAATCAAAGAGCCAGATACCACTCTAGGAGCAACGGAGGTATTTTGAACGTCTTTTTTCTCAGTTAAAATAGAAATCTCTTTTTCGGAAATTCTATTTTCCTTTTCAATTACAGTATTAAGTTTTGGAGGAGTAACTACAGAGAATTGTATAGATTTTGTTTCAAATCCAGCATCCACAGTTATTTCATACAAACCTAATGAAGAATCAGAATCATCTATCATGAATTGATATTCAAATGAACCAGAAGGACTGGGGAATAAGGATGTGACAGGTCCTTTATGCACTCCACAAATAAATGAGCCACACGTAAGTTCTATGTCAGATTTTTTTATCACACTTACATCAAATTTTTCAAGATAAACAAGATTGTTTGGTTTACCAATAACAGAAACAACATCACCTAAAGAGTATTCAGATTTATCAGTAGAAACAATTAATGTGAGTTCATCATCAGAGCCATAATCAAAATCATTAACTACACTAAAAACAGACTCGGCACTGTATCCATAGTAATTTGCTTTAACATTGTACAAACCATTAAGATAAACCCCAGGAGGTATTTCAAAAGAACTTTCAAATTCACCCCCCTGATTAGGATACACTGCACTTTCGGAAATTAAAGTATAAGGGAAATTTGAATCGGCTACTTGTAAGTAAACTCTTTCATATCCAGTAAAACCACCACCAGTAGAGGGAGCCAAAACATTCCCAAAAATTTTCAATTTATCCCCAACAATATACAATGATTTTTCAGTATCAACAAATAATGGGGATTTAGAAATAAAATCATTATCAGGATCTAAAGACACTTTGAAAAAAACATCTTGGTTAAAACTAGCAGTTGCTACATTAATTTTATAAATTCCAATATTTGTAGAAACAAAATCTTTTGAATTTACTGATTTGATTTCAGATACAGGGGTCATCCAATCCCAAGTAAATTGCTGATTATCAGAAAATGCGTTAAAATGGAGTACACGACCATTGGGAGCAGTTAAAGAAATAGAAATTGAAGATTCACCTAAAGGAGGTAATAATCCCACAAGAGTAACAGATTCATTCAGACCGTAAACATCCTTTTCAATACTCAACACCATAGAAGAGACATCAACAGGATCAATTACAGAAAAAGATAAAGAATTTGACAATGATCCATATTTTAAATTGATTACGTATTCACCTACATTAAATTGTGATCTAGTGATAGGTAGTTCAAAGGAAAACCTACCTGAAGAGTCAGGGAGAATAGAAAAAATTTCATCAATTATGATAGAATTATTATCAGGATCTTCTTCACCTCTGCTAAAGCCAATCATTTCCAAAGGATGTCCTAAAGAATCAGAAATAGTAAATGTGACAAGATTAACATTAAAATCAGATTTCTCGAGAGGACGCATAATTTTTCCATTTAGAGATAAAACATCGCCTAAAGAGTAAGAATCAGTATTTGAAAATACTACAAATGGATCATCAGAAGGAATGTGTTCATCAGGATTTTCAGATACAGTGATAGATTTTGTAACAGTTCCAATTTCATTTGAGATTTTGATTTGATAATCACCTAAACCAGATTCAACAGGAATTTTAAAAGAATATGTGAAGGAACTGTCACCTTCCAATTGCACAATATCTGAAATATTATTTGCAAAACCACCATTGTCATCAAGAGCCAAATTACGCATTTGAGTAATGTCGATATTCATTGAAGGTATCCAAAAATTATTAAGTCGTCCAGAAATAGATACAACATCGCCTAATTCATAAAATTCTTTATCAGTCCAAATAGAAATCAATTTATCTTCTTTGATATCTTCTATCAAATCAAAAGTAGTTGTAACAGATTGATTTGAATAAGTTCCAATAATTTCATAAGTACCATATCTAGGGTGTACAGAATCAAGAAAAATGGTTGTGGAGAATATCCCATCAATAGGAAATAGATTTCCTGCAAAAATGATCAATTTGTTAGGATCATATACTTCAAAATACATTCCTTCCAAAGGAATGATAAAATCAGACACAGCAGTGATTTGGATATTAGAGCCAGGAAGATATTGGGGTTTGTCAGTATTGATAAATAAAGAGGATTCTTCTTCAACATCATCCACAATTTGTTCACTACCTACAAAAAATGAAGATTGAGAAAGTGCATCCCCATATTGTACAGAAATCAAATATTCACCACCGATTACTCCTAAAACCTGTTGAAGGTTTTGGGTTATTTTAAAACGTAAATCTGAATCAGGGTAAAGAGTAATAGATTTTTCAAAAGAATTACCAGAAATAAAAATACGGATTTCCTGAGGAATAAAATGGGGCTTCATAACAAAAACTTCTTCTGATACAGAACCTTGAATCACTGCAACTTCATCAAACAAGTAAGAGGTCTTATCAGATGAAACAGTTACAAATACTTCGGATTCTGAATCAGATTGAGCAAA
>CALBNQ010000041.1 GCA_937896495.1 uncultured archaeon
GGTGACATGCCTCTTTTGGAGGTAGGACATTTATTGACATTTGCAACATTAGGATTATTGGCATTAGGAGTGTTTAGAAATGACTGAAAGAAATTTGCAAATTCAACAAATAATTGATCAAAATCCTGGTATCCAATTCCGTGAAATTATGCGTTCATCTGGTTTGAAAAATGGAGTTTTAAGTCACTATCTTGCAAAATTAGAAAAAATGGGAACCATCAAGGTTAATCGTGGCCCAAGACAAGTTAGATTTTACCCTCCTCACATCACTGAAGAAGAATCCATAGTAATCAAAGCATTAAGAAAACAAACTCCACGTGATTTACTGCTTGCATTAATTATTGAAGATGGATTAGAATTTTCTCAATTGGTAAATAAAGTCAAAAAATCCCCTTCTACGGTTTCTCTTTATCTTTCTCAATTAGTTGAGGATAAATTAATTGAAACTGAAACTATTTCCATGAAGAAAAAATACCATATCTCATCAAGAGATTTAGTGGATAAATTAATTGAAGATTATAGACCATCTACAATTGAGAAAGCAACATCAGGATACGAAGATATCTTCAATGCACTTTAAACAGTTCATTGTTGTATTTTCTCACTGTTTGCATACGTACTAAATTGTTCAATGATTAACCTTCTAAACAAAAGTTAAGAATTTGTAAATATATTAGAATTAGTTATTCTTTGAATTGGATTTTTAAAATCAATTATACATGTTTGATAATATCTTTGATTTTCTGACTTTCTTTTTTTCCTGGTTTTTCATCTGCATACCCAATTGGAATAATTGCAACTGGTCGAAGTTTTGTTTTAATAATTTCTGCAACTGCTTTTTCTTTGAAATGTCCAATCCACACACTGGATAACCCTAATTCAGTTGCAGCTAGTTGAGCATATGATGCAGCAATTGTGGCATCTTGTACTGCAAAGAGATTCTTTCCTCGTGTACCCATGAATTTTATTCTTTTAGGGTCTGAACAGAAAACTAAAACTAAATTGGCATTGACATATTCCTGGTCATGTGTTGCCTTTACTAGACTCTCTTTTTTCTTTGGACTATCAACTATTATGATTTTGAAATTCTGTTTTCCCATGGACGATGGACTCATCCAAGCAGCCTTTAGGATCTTTTGAGCTTTTGATTTTTCTACTTTTTTATCTGAAAATTTCCTAATAGAACGTCTCTTCTTAACAGTTTTGAAAAATGACATGTTTCTTATTTTCTTCCACTATGTTATGAACTATGTGCTGATGTCACATATTGAAAAACTTCATCGACTAAATCTATGTTCAATTCTGATTTAATGTCTTCAGGGATTACCTTTAAAACAAAATCATACATTGTAGCATTTTTTGGCAATTCGTCTCTTTCTTGTAATAATGAAAATACTGAAATTCCATTTGAGATGATAGCTACCATCTTTTCTTTATCTGTTAGGGTCATGATGTAATTAGAAAATACTGGTAATTTAATCTAAATTCAGCTAATACGAATATGCTATGATTTGTTGAAGAATCTTAATTGATTCTGAATTTTGGCTAAGTGATTGAATTTCAATTGGAACATCATGTGCATCTGCTTCTACTGGTCTTTGAGAAACGTTGTATCCAATAAACACTGCAACGATTATGAAAAATGCTATTACCATAAACATTAGTGCCTTCAACTTGTTTTGAAGTGGAATTATTGGTGGCTATAAGCATTATGAAAATTTGTGAGTGAAATTTCTTGTTTTGTGTAAAAATTAATTACACCATAAATTGTGGAATTATTGTAAATTATGTCTGAAAGTAATATTGAAACAGAATTGGGAACCTTACGTAGATCTCATTATTCAAATGAAATTACATCTGCAATGGATGGTGATTCCGTTACTGTAATGGGTTGGATCTTGACAATTAGAGGACATGGAAATATTACATTTGGCACAATCCGTGACCAAAATGGTTCCATCTCAATTATTGCAAAAAAAGGTGACTGTCCTGATGAGGTTCGTCAAAAAATATCTTCACTTAAACCCCATTCATCAATTGGAATTTCAGGTAAAGTAAAGGCCTCTGATAAAGCTCCTGGTGGATTTGAAATTATCCCTAGTGAAATTCGAGTTTTCTCTCAAGTTGAAAAAATTCCTCCATTTGAGCCAACTGCAAAAACTGTAAAAAATATTGAAACTCGTTTGGAAGTAAGACCAATTGATCTTAGACGTGATACATTACAACATGTATTCAAAGTTAGAAGTTTGGTTCTCAAAGCAATCAGAGATTATTTTCATTCTCAAAAATTCTTAGAAATAAACACTCCAAAAATGATTGCAACTGCAACTGAAGGAGGAGCTGCATTGTTTCCTATATTTTATTACAACAAAGAAGCATTTTTGGCCCAGAGCCCGCAATTGTACAAAGAACAACTAACGATGAGTTTTGAGAAAGTCTTTGAGATTGCACCAATATTTAGAGCAGAACCATCAAGGACTAACCGACATTTAGCTGAAGCAATTTCAATTGATCTGGAAGAGGCATTTGTTGATTACAATGATGTGATGAGCAGAATTACAGAAATTATTAAAATTTCAATTGACACAGTAAATGAATATGTAAAGAATAATCCTGGCGCAGAATTTATTGTACCTCAAATTCAAGAATCAATTCCTCAATATTCTTATGATGATTTAGTGGAAAAAATGCAAAAGGCTGGAGCCAAGACTGAGTGGGGAGATGACTTGTACCCATCTAATCTCAAAAAGATTGGTCTTGATGGATTTTACTTTATCAAAGATTGGCCACTAGCTCCAAAACCATTTTACGTTAAAGATAGTAAAGCAAATCCTAAAGTTTCTGAATCCTTTGATTTGATGTTCGGTGATCTGGAATTATCTTCAGGCAGTACCAGAATTGAAAAACGTAACGAGTTAGCAGAACGAATGAAGAATAAAGGAATGAACACTGATGCATTTGAGTATCACTTGGGTGCATTTGATTATGGTGTACCGCCACATGCTGGTTGTGGTATTGGATTGGAGAGATTAATCATGGCGTTAACTGGAACTGAAAATATTCGAGATACCACATTTTATCCTCGAGATGTCGATAGATTGACACCATAAATCTTTGTAGATTTTCTATACCTATTGGACAGAATACAGTTAGTGTCCGAAACTTGATTGACAAAAGAATTCTAGATAAACTTGTTCGCATGAAAAACAATTCTAATAAAATTGAGATTACGATAAATTAAGGATATAAGGAACTTTTTGAGTACAGAAGTAAATGACAAATTCTCTTAGACTCCGCGAAGAAATAGAAATGAAAATGGAACATGTAACAAATGATTCTCTAAAAGATCACAAAATTGTCCGTACTTGTCATCATGTTCAGGATTTAGGAATAAAACCAAGTAAACACAATTTACCTGATGAATTAATTTGCAGTGAATGTATTCTTAGTTTTAAGATTGCCCTGGGGAATGGAAAAAATGAAGGTAAATCAGAAGAACAAATTATTCATCAATACGTTCAAGATGATTATCAAATATTTTCTATTTGTTTAGATTGTGCAGGGCAGGTCTAGGAATCATTAATTATTTTTTTATTTGTGACTTGATTTGACAACAAAGTAGTTTTGAGATGGGCCAAAATATTATTGTCTTTGATTTCTTTTATGCTCTTAATCGATTAGTGAGTTTTGTAAAGACATGCAACTGTGGAAACTGATTTAAAATATTTAGAATAAGAATAATCAGGTGTGGTTTTATCAAACAGTTATGGAAATCATGTAGAAAACTAGATGTGTTAATAGATTGACAACCCTAGTAGTCATTTTAACTATGGTACAATTCAGATTTTGTAGATAATATGCGTGGGTTATTACAATAACATGAAACTTTATACCATTTTAGATCGTATTATACTCACTATTGTCGCCTTGAGAGAAAAGAACGTAGATACGTCATTCTTTCAGGGCATGATTTAACTAAATCAGAGTATGATTTCTCATATTGACTCAAACTGATGAGGAGTGTAATGTAACTAAAGTAAAAGTTTCAAATTTCTTCAATGTAACAATTCGAGTGAATATTGGAATACATGCTAGTGGAAAAGATAAAGGAAAACCTGTTACTGCAACTAAAGAGATTATACTAAAAGAGCCTTTTCCAAAAGAATTGGATATTGTAGAAACAAGACCAGTTACATTGATACTCACAAACAAATGTCCAAAATGCAATCAACAAGGAATGCCTAGAATTAATAAAAAAAACAATAAAGATTATGCACAAAATAGAGGTTCTTACAATAAAGAAGAACATCGTTTAGCTTATTGGCATAAAGTAGTAGGAGGCAAAGCCAAAGCGTGTTACATATCTGACTTTAACATGAATGCCATTATTGATACTAGAAAAGGGGAAAAGAGATTTACAAAAACAAGCAAATACGATTCAATAGAAGCAGTAGATTATATTTTTCCTAATTATATAATTAAAAATATCTAGTAATCGTTTTGTTGTGACTTATTTCAAATTAAAATATTCATTTTATTGTTTGACTTTCTTTTTCTTTGTACTGGATGTTCATGTTTCTTCAATCTATTCAATACTCTTAAGTTAATAGAAAATTTAGTAATATATTGAATAAACGACGTGTTGGGTTATCTGTACTAATTTCATCAGCTATTGTTGGAATTATTGCAGTTGGTGTTCCATGTTCGGAAAATACCTGTGATGCAGTACTACCTCTTTTAGTTATTAGTGGGGTTGGATTTGTCAGTAGCGTATTTTTACTAAATTACAAGGCAAAACATTCCAAGCGTAACAGAGGCAAATTCAAAAGAACTAATGTAAAAACATGGGATACCTGATTTTAGAAATACTCGATAAAAAAAGATAATTAATGAAAATCATGAAACATTATCTAAAAACCCTATATTGAATTTGTTAAAGAAGCCGTGGTAATACAATAATATCGTACAAGAAATAATGTGAATCATGGCACGAAAGAAAAAGGTACTAAAAGAACGCCAGAATCTAGCTTGCCATTGGCATTGTCCGTGTGATGATTGTAAAACTGAATGATATTGTTCAAAATGTGTTGTAATTATGCATCAGCATACATTGAAACTTCCCAAGCTGTAGGAGTTTGAGCAAATGCAGTATACTCTTTGTATTTTAGTTCAGAATATGTGTCAAGAAAGTCTTTTGTAAATATCTCTTCTAAGAATTTTGAATCACTCTTTAACGAATCTAGTGCTCCTTTGAGTGATACTGGTAATGCCCCAATTCCATACTCGCGTTTTTTTTCTACAGATAATTTGTAGACATTTTCTTCAATTGGTTCACCTGGGTCAATCTTATTTTTAATTCCGTCCAATCCTGCCAATAGTAATGCTGCTTCTAAAAGATAGATGTTAGCAGTAGGGTCTGGTACACGGTATTCCATTCTTTTACTTTTTTCTTGATTTCTATTATACATTGGAACTCTGATAGCAGTAGATCTATTTGCCAATCCCCAACAGACGTTGACTGGTGCTTCAAATCCTGGGACTAGTCTTTTGTAAGAGTTTGTAGTTGGATTTGAAATTGCACATAATGCTGATGCATGATTTAAGATTCCTCCAATGTAATATCGTCCAACCTGACTCATCTGAGCTGATTCATCATTTTGATCATACATGACATTAGAATTTCCATTCCATAAGCTTTGATGAGTATGCATTGCTGATGCATTATCTCCAAAAATTGGTTTTGGCATAAATGTTGCAACTTTGTTTTTTCTTTTTGCTTTGACTTTGACTAGATTTTTTACTGCAATGACGTTATCTGCCATTGTAATCATATCATCATAAACTAGGTTAATTTCACATTGCCCTGATGTTGCAACTTCATGATGTTCTGCTTCAATCTTTATTCCAAAATAATTATACAAATCATCACAGATGTCTTTTCTAAATCCTTCAAGCGTGTCTTTAGGTTGTGATGGGTAATATCCTTCTTTGATGTCAATTGCAGTACTTACATTCCCTTTGGCCCATGGGGATTCTTTTGATTCTATGGAGTAACCTGAACCTGCCCCTGAATGAGTTGCAGCATATGGGGATGGGTACACATTGATTGCATCAAATACAAAGAATTCAATTTCTGGACCCCAATTTGTATGTGTAAATCCAAATTCAGATAATTTCTCTGATGCTTTGAATGCTATTCCTCTAGAATCTCGATTATATCTTGACTCTTTTTGCGTACTGCCATCATACAAGTCACAAAAAATTCTGGCATTTTTTCTATTGCCAGGATCATAATCATTTGGTAAAATTTTAAAAGAATTTGGATCAGGCATTAAGATCATATCTGAATTATTTACTGATTTGAATCCAGTAATTGAACTTGCATCTAATTTTTCAAGACCATTAACAAAACTATCTTTATCAATTGCATAACTTGGCATTCCTACATTGTGTAGTTCTCCAAAAATATCTACAAACCACAAATCAATAAATGAAATATTTTCATCTTGCATAGTTTGTAATACTTGATCTGTGTTCACTGATTAAAAATAAAAATTTGTTTGCTAATAATAATCAGGTATGATAGAGTTGTCTATGTGGTCAGATAATTTCTGAGATAAATTATTTCAGATCTTTTATTGTGATCGTAATTCATTAATTTCATTTTGTGTACGTGACAAGAATTATTAGTGATCAAACCTCTTTATCCCTGTTTGTATTAGTATGATACAATGGTAATAGTACTAATTGGAATTGCAATAGGCATTCTAGTAGTTGCAATTTTGATAATAAAGGCAATTAAAACACCCTCTCGAGATATTGTGGGAATGGACATACATTGCAGAAAGTGTGGAATTAGAACAAATGGGTTGGCATGTCCAAAGTGTGAGAATAAATCTAAGTCATTTGATGTTTAGATAATTTTTGATGAATAATAAAAAATTTTATCTCACATAAAGAAACTAGATAATTAAAAAACATTTTTCAAATTAGTTAGTTTTTTTCCAAAACCTATAACTCCTTTCAAGTTATGTAACATTATGGTTAAAAAGAAATCTTTTGATCCTGATAATCTAGTTTTAACTAAAGGAGAAATACTCGAATTTTGTGATCGTGTGATTCAAAAATGGAATAAACATCCATCAAAAAATGCAAATAACATTTTGGCAATGAATGCAGTAAAAACTGGTGTTACGTGGACTGATGATGAATCATTAAAGGCGATTTGGGGTGAGATAATTGCCTGGGTTTTTGAGTTATTATATGAAAATGCAAAGGCTCATGATGAAGAATGGGCAAATGTGATGAAAAAATTAAAAAAATAAAAAATTCAAGATTGATTCCAAGACAGATATCCGCCATCAAGTGTAACTGCATTGAATCCTTCTTTTACTAGTTCATCAGCTGCAATGTTTCCTCGATACCCTGTACCACAGTAAGTACAGATTTTCTTGTCTTTCAAATTATCAATCTGATTTTTCTTTGCATTTCTAATAGAAAGTCCTAAAGGCATATGAACAGAATTTTCAATAAATCCTCCTTGAAGTTCATCTGATTCTCTGACGTCTATTATTACAAAATCACTGGTTTGTGACTTTAGTTCTTCTGCTGTAATTTTACCTGCCATGTGTAGTGTAAAATTTTCTACAATTTATTTCTGTAATTTGAATGACGATGATTCACACACTAGTGACCTGTATCTGGAATTTTTGGTCTATTTTGCTTTAAAACAAGTGATTTTATCTCTGGATTTTCATCTAGGTCATTTTCTATTACATCTGCAAATCTTTTTGGCAACCATTTTTTCTCATATTCAATTAATGCAATATTTCTATCAATCTCAGTAAATTTGTCTCGTAAATCACCATAATGTTTCTCTAATCGTAATTCTATTGGAATGAATTGTTTGTTTTCTCTCAAAAACTCTAACAACTCTTTAGCTTTTGTATTCATCCATTGCATAATTTCTTGAGAATCCATTTGTTTTGGTGTAAAGTAAAACTCTTCTAATTTTGATAATGGAATTGATTTTTCAGGAACTTTTTTTGATTTACAATTACTACAAATTGTTTGGATGTATTTTGATTCTTCTTTAAAATGTAAAACAAACCAAACACACATCTCCTCTTCATTTTGAAAATATTGTTTCTCAAGATATTCTTGACCATTAATAAAATCAACTTCTAATATTTCTACATCGTTTTGCTCACATACACTACATTGATTTCCCATTCTCTCAACCAATGATTTTTTCCAATTCATGAATTCTTTGATACATCCTGTTTAATTAACCAGTATGAGATATCTCCAAACGCATTTTTAGAAAACAAAAATTTTACAACTTGGGAAATGCTATTATCACAAATGATAATTACACATTATTTCATATCTGTACAAATTTTCAACAAATTATGACAAAATCTGTTGATTATTCTCCACTTGAAAATATCCTAGTAAATGAAATCATGACAAAACCTGTCATTTCAGTTGACTCTTTTTCCACATCAAGTGATGCTGCAAAAGTCATGGAGGATTCAAAAGTTGGGGCAATTGTGGTATATGAAAATACAAAACCTGTTGGAATCATTACTGATAGAGATCTAGCAATAAAAATAGCAGCTCATTCATATCCGTTAGATACTCCAGTTAGACGAATAATGTCTTCTCCTCTAATCACAATTCCATTTGATTCGACATTTAGAGATGCTGCAGATTTAATGAATGTCAAAAAGATAAGAAAATTACTAGTTGTAAATGATACAAAGGTTACAGGAATTATTACTACAACTGATTTGGTAAACTATTTGTCAGGATTGACTAGTGTAGCCTAGAATTTTTCTAAAAACCTATGTTTTGAATAATTACACAACTAAAAACATTGAACCATTACAATGAGGACATGTCATTGTTTTCTGATTGTATGATGTTCTAACTGGCATATCGCATTTTTTGCAGTTCCATGTATCCATATCTGTGATTAATTAGAAAAATGTTCCAAATATTAAATTTCTGGAAAAAGAGAAAAACTGGACAGTGTTTCTGTCCATTTTTGTGCCTATTTCTTTGCGTTCTTTCTACGTGTAACCCAGCCCTTTTTTGCAGCTTCAGATTTTGACAATGGTTTTGTTTTCTTTGCAGTCTTTTTTACTGGCTTTTTTGCAGTTTTCTTCACTGTCTTCTTTACTGTCTTTTTAGGTGCTGACTTTTTTGTAGTCTTCTTTTTTGATTTAGTAGCCATTTTTCTTTCAAAAAGAATAATTGTATTTGATTATGATGTAACAAAAAATATTGCCAAAAATAACAAATAAAACAATTCTTTTTATGATTGAAAAATGATTATTTTGAAATCATTGGTGTGATTCATACGATCATTTTATTACTTATTCCAAATATCTCAAAACATGGCATGCCGAGAAATTTGTAAAAAATTCAAAGCACGAAAACTAGGAATTTCAAAATATTTCAATGCAAAGAGATGTACTAATTGCTGTGTCTACATGAAATATCAGGGTGTATTTTGCCCATGTTGTAATGTACGATTACGTTCAAAACCACGTTCCTCAAAATCTAGGCAGAAAAGAAATTCATTATTACTTCAAAGCTTACAATCAATGTAAGTTCAATTTTGAATTATTTGAAATTTATTGATCTAATTGTGATTCTTTGAATTGATATTTTTTAGACATCTTCTGATTTGACGTCTTGTAATTTTTTTGAACATTCTAGCATTTGTTCAGGTGTGTGTTTTGAAATCAATCTATTACATAATGGACAGATTTGTTCATTGGCATCAGATGGGATAGGTTGTGGCATCATAACTTGTCTATCTTTTCTCTATTACTTGACTTTATTGTATTTTTTCGATATTTTTCATCGTGTTTAATCCATGAATCCGTAAATTTTGTGAAAACATTGAAAAATCAATTCAAAAATTATTTAGTGATGACTTGTACTTGTGAGAATCATTTAGAACAATTTACTTGTTCAGGAATAGATTGTAACGTGTGCGTGTTGGGCGAGGAAAATTATATCGAGAATCCTGAATCCCCTAATGAACGATATTGTATGAATTGTGCCATGAAAAAAGCTGGATTTACCGAACAAGAGTTATGGCAATTAAAGATGGCAAATCCTGATACTGGATTTCAATGTGGAGACAAATCACATTAGATAAAATCTGTTGATACCTTTATGATAATTTTTGTAAATATGTGTGAAATTCTTCTTTGGAAATAATCACATGTTCTAATTCTTTTACATCATTGTGACAGTTTTTACACGACTGTATGGCAAACTTTTCCCCATTAATTGTAATAATTGCAAAAATATTTTGCGATTCTTCTATGCGAATTTGAGATATGTCAATATGTTCACACATTTTGATTTTCATAAATGATGATTTAGAAAATCTAATTTAAAATGTTTTCAGAGACAATTTTATCTATTATTGCATATATTTTCTCATTGTTGACTGATTCTGATGATATGGATGATGATTCATTCATTGAACAATATCTGGATAAGGTAGAACCAGTAGATTATGTAATTCTTGCACTAATACAAAATGGTGTTAGAAAATACACCAAAATATTTGAGAGTTTTAAAAAAATCCCTATTACAAAATTCCGAGATCATTTCAACAAACTTGAACGACTAAATTTAATCACTATTGATTCTACAGAAAGTTGGATTAAAAGAAATACAAACCCATCTATAGTTTTAAAAAATGATGGAATTAAATTAATCAAAGAAAAATCTAATCTTCAAGAATTATTCAAACAATATGTGAAATATTGACTTTCTACTCTAGTAATTACCAATTCTGGTAATTAAACACCTTTTGAAATATTTTACATGTGAATACCCATTATTGAGACCATGGATATCTTCTACAAAACAAAAAATCTCTGAACAATCCTTAGATGAGATATTTTCTGATGCATTAACTGATACACCATGTGTATATCTTAATGAAGAACGTGAAGTACATGTTGCAACTGAAATGTGCGTACAATATCTTGAATCAATTGTTGACTCTATTGTAATTCGTAATAATGAACTAAAACCAATTGGAATGGTTGGAGGTTATGATTTACTTAATTTTTTGAGAATGAATCCTTCTCATGATGCTCAATATGAAACTCGTGTAAAAGAAATAATGTCCAAGAATTTACTTGTAATTGACAAAACCATTCTTTTTGAAGATTTGATGAAAAAATGGACTGAATCTAGACGTGCTTTTGCAATAATTCCAAATAAATTTCAAGGATATTCGCCAATTTCCGCAAGAAAATTATTGGATGTAGGAATTCGTTGTAAAACTAGTACTCGAATATCATCAATCCCAAAAAAGAAAATGATCACTTTTCATTCTGATAATACTTTACAAGAAATAATCAATTTGATGTTTGAGAACAAAACTCGTAAACTAGTACTCGAATATTCTAATCAGTTTATCAGCGATAGAATAATTCTCAAAGAGATATCCAAAATACTAAAAATCCATCCCGACGTAAGTAACTTTTTAGAAATCCCTGTTAGTGAAATACAACTAGAAGACGTTGAAATAGTAAAAGAAGATCTTGTGTTAAATCAATTATGTGAAAAAATGTATCAAATGGATCATCCATATGTGATTTACAAAGATATCTCCATTACTCCTTGGGATATTTGTAATGTGTTAAAATCTGAGAGATTAGCTGAATCCTATGAATTAAAATCTGGTAAAGTAACATGTCCTAATTGTGAAAAAGAATTCAATTTAGATGAATTATGATTTTGTAATGTCTAACAAAATTAAAAGAATTTTTCCTTGTTATTTTGAAATTGGAAATGACCTGTTAAAATAAATATGAATAGTTTAACATGATTTCTATGAGCAAAAAAATTATGGTTTGTTTGGATGGTTCAAAAAATTCCCTTAGAGGAC
>CALBNQ010000042.1 GCA_937896495.1 uncultured archaeon
CATCATATCCTTGTTTAATTGTTTCAAAACATGAAACAGCAGACAATTCATCATAAATTGCACAAATTGTTTTTTCTTTTTGTATTTGATATGGAATTCCACCATTTCCTTTATCTGAAAATATTGAAATGTATGCATTATTTTTTGTCAAATAAGTGTATAATAATTTATTATAGTTTTCATCTGTTCCTGGATAAGCTCCTAATTTCGATTTTTTTTCTATTATGTTTGATGTTGCAGCAATTTCTACATCCTTCACCAAAAATCCTTTTGAACTTCCTTCGACTCTAACTAAAAATTTTTCACCTTTTAACAACAAATTACCGCTAATTGATGTGATTTCAGAAACAATTTCTTCAAATTTATTTTGTATCTGTCTTGCAATCACTATTTTCTCAATTCCAAATAATAAATTAATTGCAGTAGATGCAAATACTGGATCATTTGCATCTACCAAAATTATATCACCATCACGTTTAACAGATTTAAATTGTTGATTTTTTATTTTAAGAATTTTTTTAATATTTTGAATAAGTTTGATTATTTTATTTTTTGAAAATATTGTTGGAAAAACTACAACATATGATTTTTCATTCATATTCTCTATTTTGTAATATACTTGTTTATAATTTAGGATAAAAGTTCGGGCAATCAATATAAAACAAATACTTCAAAACACATTGTGGTTAAATTCACACAAGATCAAATAGATGAACTTAATTTAAAAATTAAAACAACTGATGAAGCACTTCGATGGGTATCTGACAATTTACATCCTAAGGTAGCTAAAGCATCAAGTTTTGGTGCAGAAGATGCAGTTGTAATGGATATTATGTTAAAAATCAATCCAAAATTTCGATTTTTTACGTTAGATACGGGAAGATTACCTCAAGAAACTTATGATATCATGGATATTTTAAGAAAAAAATACAATATTTCGATAGAAGTATTGTTTCCTGATACAAGAGAAGTAGAAAAAATGGTTTTAGAAAAAGGAATGAATCTTTTCTATGAGAGTATTGAAAATAGGAAATTATGTTGTGAAATTCGTAAAGTTCACCCCATGAATAAAATGTTGAATACTTTAGATGGTTGGATAACTGGATTAAGACGTGATCAGACAAAAGTTAGAGAAGAAGTGACAATGTTTCAAATAGATTATGGACATGGTGGAATTTTAAAAATTAACCCAATAATTGACTGGACTTGGGATCAAATTCAAGAATATATCAAAAAAAATAATCTTCCGTACAACAATCTTCTTGACAAAGGGTTCCCAAGTATTGGTTGTGAACCTTGTACTAGAGCAATAAAACCAGGTGAAGATCTTCGATCTGGTAGATGGTGGTGGGAACAAGGTGAACATAAAGAGTGTGGCCTTCATATAGAGCGTAAAAGTACGGATTAACATGTCTGAGAATAATTCAATCAAAGCACATGGTGGAGTACTAGTAAACAGAATTAACAAAATTGATCCTATTGGATTATTCTCAATTACGATTAGTGAAGATCTTGCAAATGACGTAGAAAATATCGCAGATGGAATTTTTAGTCCTTTAGAGGGATTCTTAGGTCAACAAGATTTTGAAAGTGTTGTATCTCATGGAAGATTAACAAATAATTTGGCATGGACTATTCCAATTGTACTTGATGTTGATAAAGAAATTGCTTTAAAAATGAAAGAAGCAAAAAATGTTTTGTTACAAAATCCAGATGGAATTGGAGTTGCCGTATTACATGTTGATGAAACATTTACTTTTGATAAAGAAAAAACAGCTCAAGGAGTCTATGGTACTAATGATTCCTCACATCCAGGTGTTGCATATACAATGTCAATGAAAGATTATTTGGTTGGAGGAAAAATTGATTATATTCAAAGACCTGCAGATACTGAAATTCGAAAAAATAGATTAACCCCAATTCAAACTAGAGAAGCATTTGAAAAAGCTGGATGGAAAACAATATGTGCATTTCAAACTAGAAATCCACCACATGTAGCACATGAAATGCTACAAAAAACATCAATTACTACACGTGATGGTGTATTTGTAAATCCTGTAATAGGCAAGAAAAAATCTGGTGATTTTGTAGATGAAGTGATTGTAAAATGTTATGAAACTATGATAAAATCATACTATCCAGAAAATAGATGTAAACTTGGAACATTACACACACAAATGAAATATGCAGGCCCAAAAGAGGCAATACATCATGCAATTATGAGGCAAAATTATGGATGTACACATATCATTATTGGACGTGATCATGCAGGTGTTGGAAAATTTTATGATCCGATGGCTGCACAAAAAATCTTTGATGATTATCCAGAACTAGAAATTTCCCCGGTCTTTTTCCCACCCTTCTTTTATTGTAAGAAATGTCTTACATACACAACTCCAAAGGCATGTCCACATGATAATGATGTTAAAGAACAAATCAGTGGAACAGCACTAAGAGAAATGATTCAAAATGGTCAAGCTCCTTCTGAGTTTATTTTAAGACCAGAAGTAGCAAAAGTAATTTTAGATCATCCAAAACCATTTGTTGATTAGATTTTTATTCAATCAAACTAGATTCAGTTTGTGAAGTATATTCTTACACTGGTTTTGTTAATGGGATTTTTAATAACTCCAGTATTTGCTCAAGAAGAAGTAAAAAATCCTTCACTAATTATTGATTCAGTTGAAATTCCTGCAGAACAATTCAACTCAGTATTACGAGATGTACCAATAGTTAAACTTGAAGATGTCCATGCTATTAGCTGGCAAGTAACAATTGATAATAATTTACTATATGCAAATCCTGATGGAAATGCTGTTTTACGATTATACCATCAAGAATCTGAAGATAGATTCATTGAAGTGGGAATGGGACCTCAACCTGACAATAAATTTTGGGTTGCTGTTGCAACTGAAAAAGAAGGATACATTGTGGTTCACAAAGATTTGGATAGAGGTTGGTATCCTGAAACAAAATCTATCATATCATACACTGACAAAGCAGGATTAACTGTTAATAATGGTGCAAGAATCGTTGTGACTAATTTAGATATTGGACAATTTGCAATTGATTCGTATTCTGTTCATGGAAAAGAAGGTACAACTGATCCTCCTGCAGTAAATTCTGGAATCTTAATACTTGATTTTTTGTCTGGTGATCCTGCACAAAACATTTTTGCATTTTTCCCATTTTATGTAGCAGCAGGTATTGGAATTATAGTTGCAGTTTTGTTTCTAACTAAGAAGCGAACTTAGTTTTGTAATACTTACAATTATTTTTAATCTTACACACATCACACATTGGAGAAATTGGTTTGCAAATATTTTGTCCATACATTACAAATGTATCATTAATATCAATCCAATACTTTTTTTTGATTTTTTTCATTAACTCCTGCTCTGTTTCTTCAGGATTTTTTGTTTTGACTAATCCTAGTCTATTTGAAATTCTATGTACATGAATATCAACAGGAATTGCTGGTTTTTCAAATGCATATACTAATACACAGTTTGCAGTTTTACGACCAACTCCTGGTAATTCCACTAATGTATCTAAATCATCAGGAACTTTATTTTTGTATTTTAAATTAATTATTTTTGCAACTTTGATTATTCTTTTTGATTTTACACGAAAAAACCCGATAGATTTTATTATTTTCTCTACATCTTTAACTTTGGCATTTGCAAGTTGTTTTGGATTTTTATATTTTGCAAACAATACTTTGACTGCTTTTGTTGTAGCTTCATCCTTGGTTCTTGCAGAAAGAATTGTCCCAATTAGAATACTAAATGGACCTGTTTGAGCATCATGAAGATCTCTTAATGCTGTAATCCTTGGAGGTCTTACAGCATTCATTGTATTTGTCATTCCACGGAGAATTTTTTCCATTTCAATCTGAAAAATTACATACAAGTATTATAACTGTAATAATAAATAATTTTTATTGGAATTAACTAGAGAAGAAGAATCTGCACTCAAAGGAGAACATGGTGAAACAATGCAGATGGCATATCGTATACTTGTTGCAACAGGTGAGGCAACTGATGCTGAAAAATTAATCCCAATTGAATGGACTCATCTTTCAGGTGTAAACTATAATACAATTGGTGACGCAGGAGAAGAATTTCTTTCTAATGTTAGCAAAAATGCACGAGTCAAAGTAAAAACAACTCTTAATCCAATGGGATTTGATATTGATAATGTTTCAGACTATGATCTAGATGAGAAT
>CALBNQ010000043.1 GCA_937896495.1 uncultured archaeon
CAAAACCTGCTGTCTTGGCAATTGATCCAACCAGTCATGTTACTGGTGGTGCAATCTTAGGTGATAGAGTTAGAATGAATGAATCTACTGATTCTGGAACTTATATCAGAAGTATTGCGTCACGCGGTGCAACAGGTGCAGTTTCGCGTTCACTTCGAAATAGTATTCGTGTTTTAGAGTATGCTGGATTTAATCCAATAATTATTGAAAGTGTTGGTGCAGGACAGACTGAAGTTGAAATTTCAAATATTGCAGATATTACAGTAGTTGTGTTTAATCCAAACACTGGAGATAGTATCCAAACCATAAAAGCAGGACTAACTGAAATTGGTGATATCTATCTTGTAAACAAAAGTGACCTTAGTGGTACAAATCAACTCTTTGATGCAGTACGTGATTTTATTGGAGATACTGAAAGAAATCCTACAATTCTGAAGACATCAGTAAAAAAGAATCAAGGAATTGCTGACTTTGCAAAAACTCTCAAAAAATTAATGAAATTAAAACAAGAATCTAAAAAAGAAAAGGATGAAAAAAGATTAGAATCTGAACTCAAAGACATTGTTTTAAATAACATCAAAGAAAAAATCGATGATATGCTAGAATCTGATAAGACATTTTCAAATTATCTTAAAAAATTAAATACAAAAAAAATTGACCCTTATAATGCGGGAGATAAAATAACAAAATCTTTACTAAAATAATATCATGGCTACAAAAAAATCAAAAACACCTGAAAAGAAAATTTTTACTGATTCTACTTTTCCAGTAAAACGAATTTACCAAAAGTCTGCTAAAAAAAGACCAAATGAGGATGCAGGAAAATACCCCTTCACTCGAGGAATTCATCCTGGAATGTATAGACAAAGATTTTGGACCATGCGACAATATTCTGGATTTGGGGATGCAAAATTAACTAATGAACGATTCAAATTCATGCTTGAAAAGGGACAGACTGGATTATCTATGGCATTTGATTTACCAACTCAAATTGGATATGATTCTGATTCTCCACAAGCAGAAGGTGAAGTAGGAAAAGTCGGTGTCTCAATTACATCCATCAAAGACATGATGACTGCCTTTGATGGTATACCTTTAGGTAAGGTTAGTTCATCAATGACCATTAATTCATCCGCATCAACTCTACTTGCATATTACATTGCAGTTGGAGAATCTCAAGGATTCAAAAGCCATGAACTTCGTGGAACAACACAAAATGATATCCTCAAAGAGTATATTGCAAGAAATACCTACATCTATCCTCCTCAACCTTCCATGAGATTAATTGGAGATATGATAGAGTACTGTGCACAAAAAGTTCCATCTTGGTACCCTGTATCAATTTCTGGATATCATATGAGAGAAGCTGGTTGTACTGCAACTCAAGAGATTGCATTTACTTTGGCTAATGCCATTGCGTATATCCAAACATGTATTGATGCTGGACTAAAAATTGATGACTTTGCTCCACGTTTGTCATTTTTCTTTTGTTGTACTATAGAATTCTTTGAAGAAGTTGCAAAGTTTAGAGTTGCACGTAAAGTTTATGCTAAAATTCTCAAAGAAACATTTCATGCAAAAAACCCACGTTCTTTACAATTAAAATTCCATACTCAAACCAGTGGTGAATCTCTAACTGCTCAACAACCTGATAATAATATTATCCGTGTAGCAATTCAAACAATGGCAGCTGTTGCTGGTGGTACTCAATCACTGCATACCAATTCTCGAGATGAGGCATTAGCATTACCTACTCAAGAGTCTGCAAAAATTGCATTACGAACTCAGCAAATTGTAGCTCATGAAAGTGGAATCACAAAGACTGCAGATCCACTTGCAGGTTCTTACTATATGGAGGATTTGTGTGATCAAATAGAAGCAGATGTCTGGAAATATTTGAAAAAAATTCAGAAAATGGGAGGTTCAGTTAAAGCAATTGAGAAAGGATTTTTCCAATCTGAAATTAGAGCAAATGCATATCGTCTCAAAAAGGAAGCAGATTCAGGTGAACGTGTAATTGTTGGTGTAAACAAGTATGCTGAAGACGAAGAGCAACCAGAATTACTTAGAGTTGATGGAAGAATTGAGATTCAACAAAACAAAGCAATCAAAAAATTACGTTCATCACGTGATAATAAAAAATTAGAAAAAGCATTATCTGCAATGAAAAGTGCAGCTGATACTAGTGAGAATTTAATGCCATACATTATTGATTCAGCCAAGGCGTTTGCTACAACTGGTGAAATTAGTAATACATTCCGAGAAGTTTTTGGTGAATACCGTCCAAAAGAGGTCTTTTGATTGAAAATTGATCATATTGCAATTGCAGTAAATGATGTGGAAGAATCAGCAAAAGTATACCAACAAGCATTGGGTGTTGATTCTGTTGAATTTGAAACTGTTGACTCTGAAGGTGTTAAAGTTGCAATTATTCATTTAGAAAATGGTAGAATTGAATTAATGCAACCAACAAATGATTCAAGTCCAATTAAGAAATTCTTGGATAAAAAAGGTCCTGGATTACATCATATGGCTTTGGATACTGGTGACATTGAAGGTGAAGTAAAACGAATGGAAGGTTGTGGAATTCAATTCTTAGGTGATATTAGACCTGGCTCTGCTGGAACAAAAGTTACTTTCATTCATCCAAAATCATTACATGGTGTTTTGGCAGAACTTTGTTCGCATCCAAAATGATTCACATCACGATCAATTTTATACAAAAAACACTGACAAACAGTTAACACGTTTTAAATTCAATACAAAAATACATTCTCATTGCAAGTTAATTTATGAAAACAAATTGTAAATGCGGTTGTGATACCCCATTAAC
>CALBNQ010000044.1 GCA_937896495.1 uncultured archaeon
ACTCCAATGATTGGAATTTTGAGGTTTTGTAGTGCAGTTCTGCATAGAATTTCATGTTTTCTACTTCCAATTTTATTAAGAATAATTCCTGATATTCGTGAATTTTTATGAAACTTTGTAAAACCTAATGCGGTTGCTGCAATTGAACGGGAAGTTTTACTTGCATCTAGTATTAGAATCACAGGAGAATCTAGTAATGTTGCAACATGATGTGTGCTTGCAAGATTTGTTTTTCCTCCAAATCCATCATAATAACCCATTACACCTTCGATGATTGATATATCAGATTTTGAGTTTCTTGTAAAACTTTGAATTAATTCTTGTTTTCCCATTAACCAAACATCAAGATTTTTTGTTTCATTTTTCGATATTGAACTAAGATAACTAGGATCTATGTAATCAGGTCCAACTTTGAATGGTTGAACTGTATAACCTCTTTTTTTAAGACCAAATATGATTGCGCTAGTGATTGATGTTTTTCCAACACCGCTAGTAGAACCTGCAATTACTAATCTGGGAAGTTTCAATTTCTTTTTGTAAAGTTGTTTTTTATTTAAATGGATTTAATTTAAAAATTACAATCTTTTTACTGGATGATATTCTTGTGTTCTTATGAGTAATGGAGATGGATTGGTTATTGTTTATACAGGAAATGGAAAAGGGAAAACAACAGCAGCATTAGGTATGGCACTGAGAGCAATTGGATATGAACACAAGGTGTGTATGTTGCAATTCATTAAAGGATCGTGGCATTATGGAGAGATGGATTCTTCAAAAAAGTTAGAACCATATTTGGAATTAATCGCCATAGGAAAAGGATTTGTAGGAATTTTAGATGATAACAGTCCAAGAGAAGAACATGAGAGATATGCCGTAGAAGCCTTGAAAATTTGTAGAGAGAAGATTTTGTCAAAAGAATATGATATTGTCATTCTTGATGAGGTGAACTATGCAGTTGACTTAGGTTTGATAGATGTGAAAGAAATTATAAAACTAATCAAAGAAAAACCTGAAAAGCTAGATCTTGTTTTAACAGGTAATCATGCAAAAGAAGAGATAATTGAATTAGCTGATTTAGTTACAGAGATGAAAGAGATCAAACACCCATTCAAATCAGGAATAAAGGCTAAGAAAGGAATTGATTTTTAACCTTAACCAATAGAGAAAAATTAGATTGTCATCAAATGTACAAGAATTACCAGAAATAGGAGAGATTGTTATTGCAACAATTACAAAAATCAGTGATCATGGCGCATATGTTAC
>CALBNQ010000045.1 GCA_937896495.1 uncultured archaeon
ATATAATTTCCATCAACCATATTTGGAGTAGCAATACTTGTGGAATACATTCCAGATGCATCAAATGTACTATCACTAGACAACAATGCTAAGGTGTGATTTCCAAAAAATATTTGAGTTCCATTAATAGCAGTATTTGGAGTGAATCCAGATGCAGTTAATTTCACGGTTCCATTAATTGGACCAACTGTAGGGGAAACAATTAATGAACCAAAACTAAATGGGTTAAAGTCACCTGCAGGAATGTTATCTACAAATGTTGCCAAAGTTCCACCTGCATCAAAGTCAGGCATTACACCAAAGTCAAATGACTTGTAATATGTTTGAGAACCTGCAGAAGTACTTGCAGTAATATCAGCAAATACAGGTCCAGGAGAAACAGTATCTGCTATTGAAAATTGTAATTTAGTGCTTGCTTTTCCACCATAACCCACAGACAATTCCTTACTACTAGCTGAGGTTCCATCAAATTTAGAAGTAATTCCAGAAGGTAAACCAGATAAATCAATAGTTACAGTTCCTGCATCTTTGCCAGATAGAGCTTCTGCAGTAATTGTTATACTTTCACTGTCTTCACCTTGTTTTCCTGGAGGCAAGTCTTTAGGAGAGACTTTAATTTCAAATACATCACTAGATGAGGTTACAAAGAATTCAGAACCTGCACACATAAAATCAGTAGTACACACATCAATAAAGTGGAATCCAGATTCTATTTTATTTGGAACTTTAAAGGTCCATTTTTTAGAACCTGAATCATCAAATGTTTTTCCACTAGAAGGTAATGCAACAGTGTGATTTCCAAAAGTTAATGAATCAACAGTACTACTTGGAGCAAATCCAGAAGCTGATAAAGTCAAAGAGCTATTCACACCACCAGCAGCTGATGACAAAGTCACCATACCAACTTTGAATGGGAAAAATCCATCATAGTTATTTTTGAAATTGGTATCAAAGAATGCAAGACCAGATGTAGGTAACACACCAAAATCAATAGGTAACATAAACGTCTGAGAACCTTGATCAGAGGTTGCCTCAATATCTACAAATACAGGTCCGGATGGTGCAGTTGATGCAATATCAAATGTAACAGTTGTGGAGTTTTTACCACCAGTACCCACTGCTAAAGTAGTAGAAGATGCAGCAGTACCATCAAAGTTTGAAGTAACTCCAGAAGGTAAACCAAACATGGTCAAAGTAACATTTCCTGCATTAGTTCCAGATAGTGCTTTGACTGTAATCTTTGAAGAATTTGTTGTAACTCCAGGGAATGCAGATTCCAAATACTGAGGATTTGCAGTTACAGTGAATAAATCACTACTTCCAGTTACATAGATTTCACTAAACGAACAGATAAAGCTAGTATCACATAATTCCACATCCCAGAATCCAGAAGACAGTGTAGGTATTGCCAAATCAACAGAGTATGAGCCAGCACTATCAAATGTTATGCCAGAAGGCATGGTAATTGTTTCAGAACCAATTCGGAGTAAATCAACTCCAGCAGAAGGAGTAAATCCAGAGCCTGAAATTTTGATAGAGTCACCAGGAGCACCAGTAGATGGAATTATATTCATTGATGATATTTTAAAAAGATTCTCCATTCCATCAAATGCACCACCATCAGAGGCATTAGTAAAACCAGTTTCAAAGAAGTCATTGTTTGGCAT
>CALBNQ010000046.1 GCA_937896495.1 uncultured archaeon
ATATTACAATATTCCATAATATTTATATTATGTAATAGATATTACATTGAATAGGTGAATATGACAATGTTCTTTGATAGTGAAATTGATAGAATCTTCAAAAAAATGTCTGGATCTTTTTTTGACACAGATAATATTTTTGAAGAATTCAAAGGTGATTCCAATTCTAGTCCACTTTTTTATGGTTGTACAATGACTGTTGGACCAGATGGAAAACCTTCCGTACAGGAATATGGAAACGTAAAACCAAATCGTCTTTCTGTTTCTGATACAAAAGAAGCAATTGTTGATACAATTGTAGATGAAAAAGAAAAGGTAGTGAAACTCATAGCTGAAATGCCAGGAGTAGAAAAAACTGATGTCAAAATTTTAGTTGACAAAAATATAGTAGATATTTCTGCAGAACATAGTGAAAAAAAATATCACACAAAAGTTCCATTAAAACATAAAGTTGATGAGAACTCTGCAAAAGCTACTTACAAAAATGGGATTTTACAGCTTGTTTTCAAACTTGTTGTAGAAAAACAAACTGGTAAAAAGGTGGAGGTTGAATAAACCCCTCATTTTTTTGAGGTAATGATATGAATAAAATTATTTTAAAAGTAGATGAAGTTCCACAACAACATGTTGGGAAAGGTAGAGCTGTAATTGATCCTAAAATAATTGAGGATCAAAAATGGAACAGTGGTCAAATTTTAGAATTGACTTATAACAAAAAAACACATGTAAAACTTTGGCCTGGAAACCCTGAAGAATATGGATCTGGAATTATCAAAATAGATGGTATTACTAGACAAAATATTGGTGCAGGAATAGGTGATAAAATATCCATAAAATCAGTTGAAGCAGTTACTGCTGAACAAATTACCTTTTCCCCAACTGAAAAAATTGCAGCTGATGGATTACAAGAATACATGATTTACAATTATCTAAATCATGTATTTACAACTGGTGATTCAATATCACTAAATACACAAATGGGAAGCAAAGTTCAATTTATAATTACAAATACAAAACCATCGAAACCAGTAATCGTAACTGAAAATACAGTCTTCAAACTTGGTTCCTTGACAAAAACAATTGATTCTACTGTCCCAAGAATCACATATGATGAATTAGGAGGCCTCAAAAATGAAGTTCAAAAAATTCGTGAAATGGTTGAACTACCCATGAGACATCCAGAATTATTTGATAAAATAGGTGTAGAGGCACCTAAAGGCGTCTTGTTATATGGTCCTCCAGGAACAGGAAAAACATTACTTGCAAAAGCTGTTGCAGGTGAAACTAATGCCAATTTCATCTCATTTAGTGGTCCTGAAATTATGGGAAAACATTATGGAGAAAGTGAAGAAAGAATAAGAGAAATTTTTACACAAGCTGAAGAAAATTCCCCAAGTATAATCTTCATTGACGAAATAGATTCTATAGCTCCAAAAAGAGATGAAGTTTCAGGCGAAGTAGAGAAAAGAATAGTATCTCAACTTTTAACATTAATGGATGGAATGAAATCTAGAGGAAAAGTTGTTGTAATTGCAGCAACTAATAGACCTGATTCAATTGATCCTGCACTTCGAAGACCTGGTAGATTTGATAGAGAAATTGAAATTGGAATTCCTGATGATGAAGGAAGATTAGACATTCTTTCAATTCACACACGTGGAATGCCAATTAATAAAAAAGTAGATCTTAAACAAATCTCAAAAATAACACATGGATTTGTAGGGGCTGATTTAGAAGTATTAGCTAAAGAAGCAGCTATGAAATCTCTTCGTAGAATTCTTCCAGAAATTGATCTTGATGAAGAAAAGATCTCTTCAGAAATTCTCCAAAAAATCCAAATCACAAATGAAGATTTTAGAGATGCATTAAAAGAAGTTAGACCAAGTGCATTACGAGAAGTTCAAGTACAAATTCCTGATATAACCTGGGATGATATTGGTGGACTTGATGAACTAAAAGAAGAACTTCGTGAAGCAGTTGAATGGCCAATTAAACATAAAGAGGCATTTGATTATGTTGATGTTCAAACACCAAAAGGAATTTTACTTCATGGTCCACCTGGAACTGGTAAAACATTGATTGCAAAAGCACTTGCAAAAATGACAGAATCTAATTTCATTAGCATAAAAGGACCAGAATTACTTTCAAAATGGGTAGGTGAATCTGAAAAAGGTGTAAGAGAAATTTTCAGAAAAGCAAGACAAGCAGCACCATGTATTATCTTCTTAGATGAAGTAGATGCACTTGTTCCTAGAAGAGGAAGTGGAGGTTCTGATTCACATGTTACAGAAAGTGTAGTATCACAAATTCTAACTGAAATTGATGGACTCGAAGAATTGCATAACGTATTGATAATTGGTGCAACAAACAGATTAGATATAGTAGATGATGCATTACTAAGACCAGGAAGATTTGATAGAATAATTGAAGTATCAAATCCTGATTCAAAAGGAAGACAACATATCTTTAAAATTCATACACAAAAGAAACCACTTGAAAGTGATGTGAATTTCATAAAACTAGTAGAAATGACTGATGGTTTTAGCGGTGCAGAAATTGGTGCAATTGCAAATAGAGCTGCAATTACAGCTTTGAAGAGATATGTTGGTGGAAAATCTCAAAATCTAAAAGAGATTAAAATTTCACAACAAGATCTAATTGATGCAATTGATAAGGTGAAACCTCGAAAAAAAGAGGCACCTATCACACACAATCCATGACATGGTCTAAATAGTAAAAGAGATGACACAAAATATGAAACTCTATCTTGATTTTAATCCATGTCAGGATTGTAATGAAATGATGGCAGAACTAAGTAGTCCTGAAATGTTATTTGCTGATCAAAAAACGAGAGCTGATGAATCTGCCAAATTTCTTAGACATTTAACGTATAATCATAATGAAGTTGTACAGGCTGTAATGGAAGATCTACCAAAACAAAAGAAAGATCAAGAACCTGATTTTTATAAATAATTATTTTCTAATAGATTCTAAAGAATGACCTTTATTTGTAATCATTTGAGTAACTGCCTCGATTGAATAATCTATCCCATGTTCTTCCTCAAAATGATTTCTCAATTTTTCAAGTTGTTCTACACTTTTTTCTTCGTCTAAAATGAATTCACACTCAAATCCATAATCTTCACATCTTAACTTCAATGTCATTTAATCTAAAAAAATATTGTGGTTATAAAAACCGTAGATTCAAATTCGTTATTAGTATTTGATTATTTTCTGATTAAATTCTACGTACCAATAGCAC
>CALBNQ010000047.1 GCA_937896495.1 uncultured archaeon
CTTTTACCATTTCTTGAAATACTGGATTTTCTCGTTCGTAATCAGCTATGTATGGTGAGAATGAGTAATAGATGTCATTAAACGAATTTATGAAACTAGTTCCAGCTTTTGTGTTTAGTAATTGATTGTCTCTGATTTCTCTTAACTGTTGAACTTCGTTTGCCATTTCTGAGCCGTATGTTGCAGTAGCTATAAGACAACCACCTCCGTTATCTGCTTCATGTTCTTCTACAATTTCAAATACTTCTTCTACTCCAACTAGGGCATCAGTTCCAATAATGTCAATTTTGTTATTTCCAGTTCCATTGAAAACAAGTGTGACAAAAGAAATATCTCCATTTGATTTTACTTTTTGAGTAGATTCTAAATCATTGATATAAAATGTAAAATTTCCACTTAGTAATTCACTTGGGATTATTACTTCACCCAAATTATTTTCCAGACCGCTATTTACAAAAAAAGTTAATCGTTTTTCATCTTTATCAAATTCATGATCACTTAGATCAAAATTTGAAGTTGTAACTACTTCAAATGTATGGCCAATAACATCAACATCAATACGCTTTACAAGACCTGTAGCATCAGATAACTGACCAAATGCAGGTGAAATAATCAAAACAAGTAGTAAAGGAATAAGTAAAATTATTTTCAATTTTATGCAGTTTGTGGGACTCTACGATTTAATTCTGGATCTTGTGCAATTCGTGGATGATCAGGATCTGCCAAAATGACTTCAAACCAATAATGTTTTCCATCTTTATAGACAAAATAAGAACCCAAAAATTTCATATTTGGATATCTCTCAAGAACTCTTCTATTTGCAACAGTTTTCATACTGTCATCAGCTTTGATTCTAGTTACACCAAGGTGTTTTGGTCTTCTACCACCAGTAGGTCTTTGTTTACGCATACCACCAGTTCCAACTCTCATTCTAACTACAATAATTCCTTGTTTTGCTTTGTAACCTAATCTTCTAGCCCTTTGTAATCTACTAGGCCTATCGATTCGAGTAATCGCATTTTGTTTACGCCAGCCAACTACACGATCACGTAAATCTGGAGAATTTTCTTTCCAAAGTCTGATCCATATTTTGTCTTGATGACTAGGCATATCGGGCATAACAAAATCCCCTTTAATAACTGTAAATCAAAAAACATGCCTAAGTACAACTAAACAGTAAAAATTGCTTTGAGAGGGGTTTCACATTCCACACACTCAAAGTTTGTCTCCGCAGAAAACTCGATAACCACATTATCTTCAAGTGGTTAAAAAGGATTTCCAAGTAATAATTTGGGATTTTTATGTAGCAATTATAGCAAAAAATTAATGAAGATAGGGACAATCATAATTGGATTAATTTTAACGACAAGTTTTACATTTTTTTCAGTAGTGTATGCTGAGCCATCAGTATCAATTGTAATGGAAAAAACAACCTATACGTATTGTGAGAGGTTATTCTATACCATCGAAGTTTCAGAAATTACAGGAGACCCTGCAATAATTCACATTAGAGATGAAACAGGAAAAGGAAGTAGTGCAATTCCAATTGAGATTGAAAATTTGGTAAACCCAGTTCCATCATTAATGGCTTTTGAAAAAGAAGTATTTCCATTAGGGAAATATTTTGTTGATGTGGAGTATTCAGATTCTAAATTTACAGCAGAATTTGAGTTAGTAGATTCAGATAACATTTGTATTCCAACTTCTATTTCAAAATTTTTAGTAGAATGGTTAACTGAAAAAATATCAGATGGTTATCTAATTGATGCATTTCAGAAATATGTTGATCCAAAATTAATTTCCATTCCATTTGAAATTAACGGAGAAAATATTCACCAAATAGACATACCAGAATGGGTTAAAAATGTGGCATATTGGTGGATTCAAGGAGGAATTTCAGATAAAGACTTTGCTCAAATCATCAATTATTTAGTTGATGAAAATATCATATCACCAAACATAACAAATGTGAATGAGATATGAATAAACATTCAATCATTACAGTGATTGCAATTATTGTAATAACAATCCCAGTTACGTATTCTGTTTCAAATGTTGTGGGAATACAACAATTAGAATACAGGTGGGACAGTCCAGGAGAATTTTCTTTCTTTGCAATGTTAAATGGTGGTAAAATGGAATTTTGTAATACTGTTCCATTTTGGATGAATTTACAAAAATTTGAAGTATCAGCATTTTATCAATCAGAACATTTAGGTTCATTTACAATAAATCCAACAACAATCAACCCATATTCATCAACGACCAATGAAGGAATATTCAAATCCGAAGAGATGTCAGAAGCACAGCATATTTTCATGACATTTGATTTTGAATTCAATGGCGGTAACATCAGACTTGATCCTAATCAATTTATCATAACTATAGACACAGAAACACCAATTTTAGGGATTATTCCATATTCATCAACTAGTCAGATATCAGGATTTGAGTTTGACAAATTAATGAATTCTGAAGACTTAACGTGTAACTAGTTATTTTTTACTAGCCTTTGCCATTAGTCCTAAAATGATTCCAACAATACCTGCAATTACAAGTGCTGCAATCACTCCAGTAATCAATTCTTTACCCATTGTTTTAGATACAGTAGATGGCTTTACAGATGATTCTTCTATAATACATTCTCCATTTACAAGAACAGTACCAGAACCACATCGTTCATCTAACACACATGCATTGTTTTTCAAAACAGTTCCAGGACCACACTGAGTTTTAGAAGTATCATCCACAGAAGGAGAAACGACTGTTGGTTCGACTGTTGGTTCGACTGTTGGTTCGACTGTTGGTTCGACTGT
>CALBNQ010000048.1 GCA_937896495.1 uncultured archaeon
ATTACTCGTGATGCAATTATCAAAATTGCAGACGATTTGGACATAGGTTTTGTTGAAAGAGATATTGCAAGAAGTGAATTAATTATTTCAGATGAAATTTTTCTTACAGGAACAGCAGCTGAAATAACACCAGTAATTTCAATGGATTCGAAAAAAATAGGAAATGGTAAACCAGGGGCCATCACAAAAAAAATGATGCAAGAATATTCAGACATAGTGATGGGTAAAAATATGGATTATTCTCATTGGTTAACTAAGGCGTATTAAATGAAAATTGTTCAAATAGGAATAGGGGGTTGGGGTAAAAATCACATTAGAATTTTATCAGAATTAAAAGTATTATCAGCTGTTTGTGATATAAATTCTCAAAAAGGTAAAGAATATGCAGAAAGATTTTTTGTAAAACATTATGAATCTCTAGATGATTTGTTAAAAAATGAAAAATTTGATGGTGCAATCATTGCAACTCCAACTTCAACTCATTTAGAAATTGCTGTAAAATTACTTAATGCAAAAAAACATGTCTTTGTAGAAAAACCTATGACATACAAATCAGAAGAAGGTGAAAAGCTGATCAAAATTGCAGAAAAAAATAAAGTGATTCTTACATGTGGGTATATTGAAAGATTCAATTCAGCAGTAGAAACTGTAAAAAAAATTGTCAAAGAAAAAAAATTCGGAGATCTTATTATGCTTGAATTTCATCGAGAAAATAAAATGCCAGATCATATTAAAGATATTGGGATAATTCATGACACTTCAGTTCATGATATCGATACTGCAAATTGGTTATTCAATGAAATGCCAATAGTTGTTTTTGCAAAGGCTGGAAAAATAAATCATGAACACGAAGATTTTGCAAGCGTTATGTTAGGATATAAGAAAGATAAAGTGGCAATTATCACATCAAATTGGATCTCACCAAAAAAAGTGAGAACATTTAGTGCAGTATGTACTAATGCAACAATGACATCAGATTTTATTTCACAGAAAATCAAAATTGTGAGAGAAAAGGAAAGTGAAATTATACAAATAGAAAAAGAACCACTATTACTAGAAATTAAGAATTTTTTAGAAACAATTGAAAATAAGGCAGAATTACTAGTAAAACCACAACAAGCAGTTAATGTAACAAAAATTGCTGAAGCTGCACTTTTATCTAGTCAGAAAGGAATTCCAATTTATCTAGATCTAAAATGAATAAAACAATGATGGATATTTTGGCATGCCCAATTGATAAAAATCATCCTTTAGAATTATTTGAGATTGAAGAAGAAAAGAACATTATATCAGAAGGAGTATTATTTTGTCCAAAGTGTTCTAGATTTTTTCCAATCATTGAAGAAATTCCAATAATGCTTCCAGATGAATTACGAGATAAAAAACAAGAAATGGAGTTTCTAAAAAATTACAAAGATAAACTTCCTGAAAAAATTATTACAAACGCAAACCCTTGGCATTTATAAAATAATGATAACAAATTTTATTTCTAAAAAAGCAAAAATCGGTCA
>CALBNQ010000049.1 GCA_937896495.1 uncultured archaeon
GTGTATAGATATGAGTGAAAATGGTCTTTCCCTAAAAGTTCTAGAAGCATATACTAGAGATGTAGGAAGAGGAGTAGCGAGGATCGATTATGATTCAATGGATACTCTAAATGCATCAACTGGTGATGTAATCGAATTAAAAGGAAAAAGACGTACAGTTGCAAAATGTTTACCTCTATACCCTTCTGATGAAGGTAAAGGAATTATCAGAATTGATGGATTAGGAAGAAACAATTCTGGAATTGCTATTGGAGATACAATTACAGTAAAAAAGATTAAAGCTGTTCCAGCAGAAAAAGTGGTAGTTGCACCATTAGAGGCAATACCACCAATTGATGAGAGATATTTAGCAGATGCATTAGAAAGTGTACCTTTGATTAAAGGAGATAATGTGATGGTTCCATACTTTGGAGGAAGATTGACCTTCCAAGTGATAGGAGTTACACCAGCTGCAGATGCAGTTCTAGTTACACAAAAAACAACATTCCATATTGCTGAAAAGGGTGAGACACTAAGAGGAGTTCCTAAAGTTACATACGAAGACATTGGTGGAATTAGAGATGAGATAAAGAAAGTTCGTGAGATGATTGAATTACCATTAAGACATCCAGAAATATTTGAAAAATTAGGAATTGAAGCACCAAAGGGTGTTTTACTTTATGGTCCTCCAGGAACAGGTAAGACACTTTTGGCAAAAGCAGTAGCAAACGAGAGTAATGCACATTTCATTAGTATTTCAGGTCCAGAGATTATGAGTAAGTTTTACGGAGAGAGTGAAGCTAGATTAAGAGAAATTTTCAAAGAGGCAAGAGAGAAAGCACCATCAATTATTTTCGTTGATGAAATTGATTCAATTGCACCAAAGAGAGAAGAAGTAACTGGCGAAGTAGAAAGAAGAGTTGTATCTCAAATGTTATCATTAATGGACGGATTAGAAGCAAGAGGAAAAGTAATTGTGATTTCTGCAACTAACAGACCAAACGCAATTGATCCTGCATTGAGAAGACCTGGAAGATTTGACAGAGAAATAGAGATCAAAGTTCCAGATAAGAAAGGTAGGCAAGAGATTTTGCAGATTCACACTAGAAACATGCCTTTGTCTGCAGATGATCAAGAATACCCAGTAAATATTGAAAAAATTGCTTCAGTAAGTCATGGTTATGTAGGCGCTGATTTAGAATACTTGTGTAAAGAAGCAGCAATGAAATGTCTTCGAAGATTGCTTCCCGAATTGAATTTAGAAGAAGAAAAAATTCCCCCAGAGACATTAGATAAATTAATTGTAAACGCAGATGATTTCAAAAAGGCTCTAGTTGAAGTAACACCTTCAGGAATGAGAGAAGTATTCATTGAGAATCCTGACGTGCCATGGTCTAAAGTTGGCGGACTTGCAGAAGTTAAACGAGAATTAATGGAAGC
Organism: uncultured archaeon; assembly: GCA_937896495.1. GTDB lineage: Archaea > Thermoproteota > Nitrososphaeria > Nitrososphaerales > Nitrosopumilaceae > Nitrosopumilus. The sequence goes on from CALBNQ010000049.1 coordinate 1,420, forward strand.
AGTGGAATGGCCAATGAAATTCCCAGGATTATATGATAACCTTGGACATAAAATGCCAAGAGGAATTTTGTTACATGGACCAAGTGGAACAGGTAAAACACTAATGGCAAAAGCAGTAGCAACAGAAAGTGAAGCAAACTTTGTCTCAGTCAGAGGACCAGAATTACTATCAAAATGGGTAGGTGAATCAGAAAGAGGAATTAGAGAAATATTCAAACGAGCAAGACAATCTGCTCCATGTGTAATCTTCTTTGATGAAATTGATTCAATTGCACCAATTAGAGGAGCAGGAG
>CALBNQ010000050.1 GCA_937896495.1 uncultured archaeon
TTTGTCTCCATACCTAATGCAATAATTGAAATATCTTGTTTTGATAATTGTGGATAATCCCCTGTATCTTTTGCAATCTGTATGGCTTTGTTTGTTGATTCTTTATCTGGTTCTCTGATTTTCAGTCGATTTGTTTCAAGTAAAGTTCCTAAAACATCATGATTTTTTTTGATATGTTTTATTTCATCATACACTAATGTTGTAGTGTAGCACTCATCCGATGTTCTAAATGGAACTCCTGCATAAAATGCACTAGCATCTAATATTTTAAAATCCAAGTTTGCTCATTTGTCGCAATCCTCGTTTCTTTAATCTAATAAAGACTGCTGCTTTTTTGTATTTTTTAATAATTATTGGTTCTTCAAATCCTGCAGTTTTTACAACTTGTGCATCCATTACAATACTGGAATCATGTGATGAAATAATTTCAATTTTTTCATCTGGTACTACAATTGATTCTAATCTATACACTGGAGCAACTGGAGTAATTATTAACACATCTAAACTTTCATGTAGAATTGGTCCACCTAATGAAAATGAATGTCCTGTTGAACCGCTAGGTGTTGCAATTATTACTCCATCCATCTTTTGTTTTACTGTATCATTTTGAAATTTAATATTAATTTCTGAAGTTTTTGTTAAATTTGTCCTACTGATGTAAATTTCGTTTAGTGCTGGTGGGAATTCTTTTCCCCCACATGATGCGACCACTCTGACTCTTTTGTCTAAGAAAAATTTGTCTTTTAATATTTGATTAATTGCATCATCAATTTCATCAATTGTAATTTCAGCTAAAATTCCTCTGTTTCCACCCACATTAATTGTTAAAATCGGAGTTTCATTATCCAAATTTCTAAAAACTCTGAGAGTTGTTCCATCACCTCCAAGTGTAATTACTAAATCTAGTTTGATTTTTTTTAATTCCTCGAGGGTTTCAATTTTTTCTGTCCCTTCAACATTGATTGGTGCAATTGTATACACTTTGGATTTTTTCACCAAAAGTTTTTTTGCAATATTTTTTGCAGCCTGTTCAGAATCTTTTGAACCAACTTTACTTACTATTGCCACTTTTTGTAATTTCAAACAGATCTACTGTATTTCATTTACATAAAAATGATATTTTTAGAGACCTAATGAGAGTGGTCATTTTTGATTATTTTTGGTAAATTTGTAATCAAGTTTGAAAAGAATAGAAATAATGAATAAAAATAGATCAGATTTTGTAAACCTGTCAATTTTAAAGAGTGATGCTGGCAACCTTTTTAAATTAAATTAATTTACGGAAATCAAATGTCCTTGCTACTTAAAGAACGAGTTTGGTCAATGGAAGATAAAACTGTAAAACGAGGTGTTTATCCATTACATGGATTCAAACTTGGACTTTACAGATTACCAATTAAACTTGAAGAGCCTGCTGAGATAAAATCTGTTCATGATGGACTCAAAAAAGTATTTGAAATGGATATGTATGCTGATAGGATTTTTGCAACTTATCGTTGGAAAGAACAAAACATGAAAGATCCTGATGCAAAAGGATACGAAGAAGTTGAATTATCTGTGACTGTAGAAATTGTTACAGGTGAAGTTGTTGATATCATTTATCAGGTTTTTCCAATTGAAAAATTTGGAGATCCTAATTGGGTTAAAGATTATAGAAAAAAGGCAGATCATTTTGCAAAAATGATTATTGATACTATTTTACGCAATACTATTCTGGCCGATAAGATGATATCTTATCTTGCAAAATTTGAAAAAATTACTGAGGTAGAAGCAATTCAAAGATTAGAAGACTTGACACCTTTGGCAAAAATTGTACTTGGAGCAAAACCAAAACCAGTTGAAGCAACTGAAGAAGAAGAAGAAGATGATGATTCATCTATTGAAATTCCAGATGGTGCAAAACCTGGGCCAATTGATGTTGATTACAAATCAAAAATGAAACAATCAAAATCATTTGATGCTGCTGAACACACCATCAAAACTTGGGGCAGAAAAGGTTCCGAGAATGGAATTATGGGTGTTTGGGGTGAATTTGTATCTGTAGATTATGATATCTGCGTTGCAGATGGTGCATGTATTGAAGCATGCCCTGTTGGTGTTTACGAGTGGTTTGATTCTCCAGGTAATCCTGCATCTGAACAAAAACCACTAATGTCAAAAGAACCTGATTGTATTTTTTGTCTTGCATGCGAAGGTGTCTGCCCTCCACAAGCAATCAAAATCTTTGAACAAAAATAAATTAACTTTTTGCAGATATAAATAACGAATAGTGATTTACATTTACTAGGAATATGTCAGCAAACCCATTTACCCAATTAGTTTTTGATCTGTTCATAATATCAGCTATAATAATTTCTGCATATACTGTAAATTTCTACTATTTGGCATTTCTTTCTAGAACCAGAAACAAAGTTTTATCAACTATAAACATTGGAACCCCTTCAGTTACAATTCAACTTCCAATTTATAATGAAAAATATGTTGCAAAAAGACTAGTTGATGCAGTGTGTAATTTGGATTATCCAAAAGAACAACTCAACATAATGGTTCTTGATGATTCTGATGATGATACTGTTCAATTACTTGAAGATGTAGTTAATGATTACAAAAAGCAGGGATTTACAATCAAACATATTCGTAGAGGAACAAGAAAAGGGTACAAAGCAGGTGCTCTCAAATACGCAATGGACATTACAGATTCTGAATATGTTGCAATCTTTGATGCTGATTTTATTCCACCCGCATGGTTTCTTAAAAGAGCAATGCCTCATTTTGCAAAATCAAACATAGGTCTTATTCAATGTCGTTGGGGGCATGTAAATGAAAATTATTCTACCATTACCCAAGTACAAGCACTAAGTCTTGACTTTCATTTTCTAATAGAACAAAACGCCAAGAGTAACTCTCATCTTTTTATGAATTTTAATGGTACTGCAGGAATTTGGAAACGAGATTGTATTGAAGATGCAGGAGGATGGCACACTGCAACCCTAGTTGAAGATCTTGATTTGAGTTATAGAGCACAAATGAAAGGTTGGAAATGCTTATTCTTACCTGATGTTGTAGTTGATGCAGAACTTCCTGCACAGATGAATGCTGCAAAAAGACAACAATTTCGTTGGGCAAAAGGCTCTATTCAATGTGCGACAAAATTACTTTTTGATATTGCTGTAAAACGTAAAGTAGGATTAGAAACAAAAATTCAGGCATTTATTCAATTAACTCGTCATATTGTTTTTCCTTTGATACTGATACAATTTTTGACTTTGCCGATTTTGTTGGCAGGACAAGTCAATCTTTATGTTGTAAGCTTTCTTCCTGTAATTACACTTGCAACCTATCTTGCAATGGGACCTGGTGCTTATATGTTGATAATGCAAAGCATGTATGGAAAATCATGGAAATCAAAAATCAAGATTATGCCTGCATTGCTAATTTACAATGCTGGAATGTCTGTAAACAATACTGTTGCAGTTTTTGACGCAGTTTTAGGAAAGAAAAATGAATTCCTTAGGACCCCAAAATATGGTATAGTTTCAAAGGAAGATGATTGGAAAGACAAGGCATACAATTTACCATTTACACAAACTACTCTTTTAGAAATTTTCTTTGGTGTCTATGGAATTATGGGTATTTTCATTTCTATCTTTTCGAATAATCCTATTTTTGTTCCAATAATTGCATTACAAACAATTGGATTTTTCTTTATTGCTTATCTGAGTTTATCTCATACACGATTTAAAAGAAATAAATCTCGTAATGAAAAACCTCAAACTAAAAAAGAGAAAACTGCCAATAGTGTTTACAAACTCGCAATGGTTGGTATTCTTGGAATAATTGTATTTGGTGGTTTTATGGCAATTTCTGGATACAACTCTGATATTTACCCTCTTGATAGAATCCGGGGAAATCTAGATGGAATTGTTGCCTCATCAGATCCTAATGTAATTCATGATCATCTAGTGGCAATTCAATCTGATTTGGATGTTGTACTGGTAAATCTTCCTGAAACAACAGATGCACAAGGTATGGTGATTGCTAAAAACCCAGTTTGGATATTTAGCACAGAATCAACAAATTTCCTAAGAATTCAAAATAATATTGAGAGCATGATAACAAGTGTTAATGAAATTTCATCTATTTCAAAAGATAATTCTGCATATCATACTGCCATGTTGGATGTCAACTATAGAGCAATATTGTTGAAAACCGATATCATGGATGCAACACAATTCATGTATTTCAGTCTTGTAAATATGGTACTTAGTGTAATTTGGGTTGCAGCAATTATTGGAATCTTTACTGTGTTGAAAAGAAAGAGAACACAACTCAAGAAAGTTGATTCATCAAATAATATTACTTTAGAAACAAACTAGTTCTATTTCTGAAAATTTCAGTGAATTTTTATGTATCCTAAACGATTACTTTTCTAATGCCTGAGTTTGGTTCAATTGCAATGATTGTATTAGCTATTGCAATAGTGGGTATCGTAGTGGTAACTGCAAAATTAAGATTAAATTCAAATAATGTATCTATTGATGCTGGAAGTAATACAGTAATGTCTGATACTCTTTACAAACTCGCAATGGTTGGTATTCTTGGAATAATTGTATTTGGTGGTTTTATGGCAATTTCTGGATACAACTCTGATATTTACCCTCTTGATAGAATCCGGGGAAATCTAGATGGAATTGTTGCCTCATCAGATCCTAATGTAATTCATGATCATCTAGTGGCAATTCAATCTGATTTGGATGTTGTACTGGTAAATCTTCCTGAAACAACAGATGCACAAGGTATGGTGATTGCTAAAAACCCAGTTTGGATATTTAGCACAGAATCAACAAATTTCCTAAGAATTCAAAATAATATTGAGAGCATGATAACAAGTGTTAATGAAATTTCATCTATTTCAAAAGATAATTCTGCATATCATACATCCATGTTAGATATTAACAGTAGAGCCATGTTGTTAAAAACCAATGTTATGGATGCAACTCCATACATGTATGTTAGTCCTGCAAACATGATGATGAGTGTAATTTGGGTTGCAGCAATTATTGGAATCTTTATTATATTAAAAAGAAAGAAAGAACAATTACAAAAAGTAGATGAAATCGGTATTTAAGAAATATTTAGATCTTTTCTGATTTCATCAACTGCTCTAATTCCATAAATATCTCTAATCTGTTTAATTCTGATTGATTCTTTAATCATATCTCTTCCGATACCATTTGTTAAAATTGAATAAACATCACTGAATCTTATCTCCCATCTGTCTGCACATTCTAAAATTTTACTTACTGCCCACTGTCTTACTTCGTGAGGTAGAGGTATCTTTTCCCCTAATTCAACTGAAATTTTATCAAATAAATTGACAATTTCTGCAGTTTGTGTTACCATTTTTTCAAGTTCTTTTGTGTCTCCATACTTTGATTCTGCATTCATTCGTATGTTGGATTGATATTCTGAAAGTTTCAATAATGCCATCATTTCTTTTGATGAATCTTTTGTTGCTTTATTTGTCACATTTTTTACTGAACGAATTTCTTCAAACAATTGATCAGATTTTTTATGAATTTCTATCGTTGATGCATCTTGTCTTTTTAAAATATCTGAAACTGATGAAATTTTTTGTTCAATACTATTTGTTTTATCAAATACATTTTGTTTAAAATTAGAAACTTCTTCTTGAACTGATTTCAGTCCTTCCCCTTCCAATTCTGTTGAATCTGCCCTTTGAGTTAATGCCCCAATCTCAGTTTCAATTTTATCAATTTTCCCTGAGACTTCTTTTATTGATTCCACACTCAAATTTTCTATTGAATTAGCTTGTGATGATATGGTTGTGAATTGTTGTTTTAGTCCATCGATAACTCCACCTAATGAATCAATTTTTGATGCTTTATCTGAAACTGCATCAATTGCAACTTTAATCGCTTCTAATTCTGAATCTATGTTTGAAGTAGATACTACATTTTCTGCAATTCTTCCCAATTCTTGTTTGAGGCTTTCAATAACCTGAGAACCTGAATCAAACTCTGAAGTTTTTTCAGAAATTTTTTCTACATTCGTTTTGAGCTTATCTATTTCAGAACTAATTTCAATAACTGAATCTGTTTTTCCTGAAACTTTTCTAAGATCATCTCGTATTTCATCGATTCTTTGCGCAATTTTGATAATCATTTGTGAATTGTTTCTAATCGAATTTTCACTTTCTTCTATTTTTTGTGAAACATTTTGAGCTTTTGATGTTTTTTGTAATTCTGAAATGTCTTCTTGAAGTTTTGTAGTTTGATTATTAATTTTATCAACTAAATTTGATTGTGTTCTGACTTGACTTAGCCCTGCGTATAATTTTTGGGTATCAGCTTCACTAATTTTCATATTCTTTGATTGTTTT
>CALBNQ010000051.1 GCA_937896495.1 uncultured archaeon
CATCATCATTTTGATCACACTTTAGGAAATGAGACAATGAAAGAGTTCACTGGAGCTCCTGTAATGCAACATGAAAGATCAGAATTAAATCATGATGTTACAGTAAAAGATGGTGATTCTATAACTTTTGGGAATTCTATGTTACAAGTTCTTCATACACCTGGACATTCTACTGATAGTATTTGTTTGATTGGTGATGGAAAACTTTTTTCTGGTGATACACTATTTGTTGGAAACTGTGGACGTATAGATCTTCCTGGTGGTAGTGCAAAAGAACTCTATCATAGTCTTTTTAATGTTCTTTACTCTTTAGATGATGATTTGGTGATGTATCCTGGACATAATTATGGACATTCTGAAGTATCTACACTTGGAGATGAAAAAAAAACTAATATGATTTTACAGAAAAAAACTGAACAACAATTTTTAGACATGATGGGTTGATGCATTGAATAATTTTGAATTATTTGGTAATTCTGAAAACATCCAAACTTTCTTTGATTCCATTCGGTCTGGAAAATCTCTTTTCACCTTTGTAATTTCTTACACTGAAACTTGTGAAATTCCTGGAATTACATTTGCTGGTGCTGATAAAAATTCAATTAAATTTACTCCTCCAGCTGATGCAGAATATCTTCATTATGGATATTGTAAATCCATTGATCAAATACCTATGACTCCTGATGGGAAACCTACTCCTGGATTACTAACAAAGTCTGCCTTGGAATTTTCTAGCATTCCTCATTTAACAATAAATGCTGGAAGTAAAATTTCTCCCCAATTGCCTTTTATTGATACAGGATTATCTTTTGGAAAAAATATATCAATTCAAGATGCTATGACTGATTCCCAAGTGTCTCATGCTGTTGATTTTGGTAGAATACTTGGAAGGAGTTTAGCATCTTTAACTGATTGTCTAATAATTGGTGAATGCATTCCAGGTGGAACAACTACTGCTTATGCTGTTTTAAAGGCGTTAGGTTTCAATGCTAGAGTAAGTTCTAGCATCCCTGAAAATCCTATACAACTCAAAAATGAAATTGTTGAATCTGCACTTAAGAGAATTGATTCTGATCATCCTTATAGTATTGTTGCTAAAGTTGGTGATCCTATGATTCCTTTTGTAGCTGGAATGCTTAGTTCTGCATCTAATGTTTCTAATGTGATGTTAGCTGGTGGAACTCAAATGGCTGCTGTTTTAGCATTTGCCTCAAAAATTGGATTTAATGAAGAAAAAACTGCCATTGGAACAACTTCTTATGTGACTGAAGATCATAGTGCAAATTTTAAAGATTTAGTTCAGAAAATTGCAGATATTCCGATCATTTCTGTTGATCCTGGAATGAATAATTCACAATTTACTGGACTAAGGGCATTTTCAGAAGGATTTGCAAAAGAGGGTGTTGGTGCAGGTGGTAGTGTTATTTCCTCTATGATAAAAACAGGAATTAATTCTGAAAAATTCTTAAAAATTGCTGAAAAAGAATATCAAAGATTGTTTACTTGACTGTAACTGATTTTGCTAA
>CALBNQ010000052.1 GCA_937896495.1 uncultured archaeon
GAATTACACCCAAGATTTGTATATTTTTCAGATTATAAAAAAATCTACGGTAACATAAATCTCAATGAATACATGAAAGAAGAAAAAAGAGAAAGGACAGAATCAATTGAATTTATTGAAGAATTTGATAAAGCAGAAACAGTAAGAAATCTATTTTATCTTGCAGAACTAGACATTAAAGAATTAGATGAAGTAAAATCAACACCATCAAAATGTATCAAATTATTAAATGCTGCAAGTAATAGATTAACTTCAAAATTAAATCCAGCATGGAAAGGTGATCCAATACATGTGGATTTGAGATATAATCCTGGAAATATAATGAGTGTGGTAATTTCAGATGTTCACAAAGATGGGACAATTACAAATACGGGATTATTGAATAGAAGGGCAGAAGGTTTCAAGTGGACATTTTCTTTTATCGTGAATTTTGCAGCAGAAACACAAAGGTCTGAATTAAAAGAAGCAATTTTACTTTTAGATGAACCTGCAAGAAATCTTCATCCAACACAGCAGATGGGAATTTCAGATTTGTTGAAAAACTTGGCAGGTTCTAATCAAGTTTTGTATGCAACACATTCACCATTTATGATATTTGATTATACACCAGGAAATTTACTAGTTGTAGAATTAGATAAACGAAAACATCTAAGCAGAATATTTTATGATTATTGGAATGCAGATGATAAAACATTGACTCCCATATTGTATGGATTGTGTAGAGGTCAAGTAGAATCAATTGTGGACAGAGAGATTGGTACAAATTCAAGACCAATAATTATTGTAGAGACAATGTCTGATGCGATGTATCTTAATGCATTTGATAAATTCTTACAAGATCCAAATATCTCAATGAATCCACTAAATGTAATTGCAGCATATAACAAAAATTCAGTTTTGCCATTAGCTATTTTTTACAGGAACCATGGATACAAAACATTTGTTTTGTTGGATAATACAGAAGAATCAAAACAGATTTCATCCCAACTAACATCAAATGAGTTTTCATCTGTTCAAACTATATTCTTTGAAAGAGAGGGAAAGAAATTAGAATCAATTGAGGACTATATTGTTCTTGAAGATTATCTACATCCAGTTAACCAAACTTACGAAATAAAGTTAAGACAAGAAGGATTTTCAAACATTACACCAAAAGACATGGAATCAAAAGAAGGTAGAGGGAATTTAGATAAATTAAGAAAAATTTGGCAAGAACATAGAGATGATGATTGGGGGAAGTTCAACAATGAAGAGATTACAAGATATATTTGTGAGAAAATTACACTTGGAGAGACTGATTTTCTTTCAGATAAAACTAAAGACCAATTTCGTTCATTATACAGATTAATTGCTGAAAGAATAAGACAATATCAAAATGTAATAACAAAGACAGATTTGGATAAATTTCAAAGATTCAAGGCTTGAGATTTAATAATATTACTCATGAAAAACACTAAATTAAAAAATAGAGAACAAGAAAGAAATGAAGTAGATGATAAAATGAAAAAAGTCATGACAAAAGAAATCTTAATTTCATCAGT
>CALBNQ010000053.1 GCA_937896495.1 uncultured archaeon
CATACACCTTTGATGTGGTCAAGGGAACATCTGACGGTACTGTGTCAGTACAGATTGCACAAAACAAGGCAACTGACTCATCAACAAACAAAAACACAGCATCCAACACATACAATCTTACTGTTGACAGTTCACTCTCTATAACACCTGTAACTGCTGCAATCAAATCGCCCAGCTCCAGTCGGGGCAACATCATAAACTCTGCACCATCCTTTTCAACCTCCATATCCAAAGTCGGCTCCACATCAACTAACGGCGATGCAGGGTTTGGAGGTATTTTGAAAAGCGGACCTGCAACTGATGAGACAACTATGGTGATAGATTCAGGTGAAACTGTAAGGTTACGAATCAACCTGTCTGACGAGGACGGACTGTCTGAAATTAATCAAGTTGGAATAAATACAAATTTCAAAAAAGATAGCAAAAACCCATCCATACCTTATGCAACTATTCTCTGGACTACATTCAATGATTTGGAAGTTTATGACAAAGACGGTATTTTCTCTGATGTAAAGACGCAGACCGTGACATTTGATGATGACCTGATTTTGTTTGTAGACATTACATTTGATGGATTCATGGACACAACCGACTTGGAAATTAAAGCCTATGATAAAAACATGGCAAGCATGGTTGAAACGTATGAGGATGCATGGACTCTAAATCCACAAATTGTTGAAACTGTTTATGAAGAACCTGTCAAGGAATTTCAGGATCTGATAAAAATTTCTGAAAATATTGTTGATTACCATAAAAGTGGCATTGCGGCTTCTGGACATCTCAAACCAATTTTTATTTCAGCAGAATTGGGTGAGGACTGCAGTAACAAACCTGGAATGACTGTAATTAGAAATTCTGATGGCAAAACAATTCAGAAAATCCATTTTCGAGCAAACTCTGAGGGACTGTATAATGGTGTAATAGGGGTGACGATAGAATGGGTTCCTGGTGATTATAGTGTACATGTATCAATTGGCCAGAAAAACATTGCACCGGTATCTCTTCATATTTATTCTGAATATGAGTCAAAAATATCGCATATTTCCCAAACTCCAAATTCGTATGTAGAAGAGTTTGCATATGTCTCGTCTTTGCATGAAACCATAACAAATACTCAATCCCGACACCTGATTGAGGTTAACGGTTTGATTGATACCCAAAAATCAGGCCATCCTGTAGATCTGAGAATTTCTGGAAATGGAATTGACACAAAAATTACTTCTAAAATGACTGATTCTGGAGAATTTAATTCCTATTTTGAAATTGATTCAAAGTGGAATTCAGGAGATTATGACATATCTGTGGATTATCTTGGAGATGTAATTTTTACTGATGTGATGACTGTGGACAATCAAGTTGTTGATGAGACTTTCACTATTGTTGATATGGGGGAGCCTGAATCACCATTAAATTCAGAGGGTACGTCTGTTCATCAACGCATTGACGTTACTGAAAGTATTGTAATGCTTTTAGCAAATAATGAAAATGACTTTGAACTTTCTAATGATCCTCAATCTTCAGATGAAATTGAATCTGCAACTGATTTTGTCATGGAAGGAACCATCAACATACATGAACCAAGAATCATTCCAGTAGTTGAGATTAGAAATGAACAAGGAGTTGTTCAAACATTGAACATCTTGACAAATGATGACGGAAAGTTTTCAGTTCCTGTAAATATTTTGGATACTTGGGTTGATGGAACATACACTGCCACCATACTGTCTGGAGAATTTGAGATTAGCTCAACTACATTTGTGGTAAACAATGACAATGACGTTGAACCTGAAATATTGGAGGAAATACCCAGTCAAGTTGTTGGTGAGATTTTCATTTCAGACAAAGATGTAACTCCCGGATATTTCCCTACAGTGTTGACCGTTTCTGGAAATATCGTTAACTATACACATGACCTAATTGATATAGATATTTCTAAAGACTCGCAATTAATTGAGTCCTTGCATGTAACTGGAACTCGTGTCGGTTTCTTTTCAGTACCATTTCATATTGGAAATGACTTGGAGCCTGGACAATACAGCATTGATGTGAATTATTTGGATGAATCAGTTGGAACATCCCAATTCACAATTCATGAAAAATAGAACAATGGAAATTGCCCTATCATTCAAACTAAAAGATGTTGAACCACAAACAGTCTCAGGAGCTTAAGAAATATGGTGGCTTGATGGCATCATCAATTTCTTCAAGTCACTGTTTGGATAGAAAAATAGAAGATTGGATTTGTACCTAAAAATCGTGTCTAAATTGCATTAGTAATTTTATTTGACCCGATTTACATAAAGTTAGATGTGATTACAACTCAATTGCTCTATCAATTTGATAACTAAAAGATCAATCACAAAATATTCCTAGGTTAGCAATCAGACTACTTGTGGGGCAGCATTTTTGATTGTTTTAATGGTTTTATTTAGAAGTAAATTTAGCTCTTTTTCTGTAATTGCTAAAGGTGGAACTAACATTACAATATTTCCAAGTGTTCTAAGATAGATACCTTGTTTTTTTCCTTCTTCAAAAAATATTTTGTTTATGGATTTTTTAGGTTTGATGGGTATCTTTTTTGATTTATCTGACACCAATTCAATTCCCATTAACATTCCTTTGTGCCTGATATCTCCTACGATATTAATTTCTAAAATTTCTTTTTGAAAATTTGTAAAGATTTTTGATGTTTTTTGAATTTTTTTAATTAAATTATTTTTTTGATACATTTTGATATTTTTATTTGCTACAGCAGCAGCAATGGGATTTCCTGTGAATGTATGTCCATGAAACAAATGTCTCCATTCATTAAACTCTCCTGAAAATGAATCATAGATTTTTTTATTTGCAAGTGTAGCTGCCATTGTAAGATATCCTCCAGTTAACATTTTTCCAAATGCTACAATATCTGGTGTACTTTTCTGTTCTTCATATTGTATCATCGAACCTAATCTTCCAAATCCTGTAGCAATTTCATCTAAAACAAACAAAACATCATATTTTTTACATAACTGTTTAATCTTTTTTTGAAAATCCTTTGGAAATATTATGACCCCTCCTGCCATTTGAGCTCCACTTTCCATTACAAAAGATGCAATGTTATTATTTTTAGAAAATCTTTTTTCAATTTTTTCTAAACATTGATTTTGATAATCAATTAATGAATAATTTTTAGGCAGTCTGTACTTGTTTGGTACTGGAAATTGAATTGTTGAAAATAATTGCTTTTTGAATTTACCAAAAAATTCTGGAACAAAACCTACTGACATTGCACCAAATGTATCTCCATGATATCCGTTCTCTATTGTAGCAATCTCTGTCTTCTTTTTCTCCCCTACATTTTTCCAATATTGTAATGAAATCTTAATTGCAATCTCCATTGCAGAAGATCCATTATCTGAATAAAACACCTTGTGCATACCTGGAGATATTTTTACAAGTTTTTTTGCTAGTTCCTCTGCAGGCTCATTTGTAAGATTAAACATTGAGGAATGTTGTATCTTTTTACTTTGAATCGTGATAGATTTGATCAATTCTGGGTTTGAATGTCCCCATACATTACACCACATTGAACCTACTGCATCAAGTAATTTGTTTCCTTTAGAATCAATTAACCATACTCCTTTACCTTTAGTAATTTTATCAAATGAATCCCATTCTTTCATCTGTGTGTTTGGATGCCAAACCGAACTTTTCAATTGATTTTGTTTAATTTCAGATCTTAATAATTAACCGATGAGTTAATCAATAAACACTTGTAAATTCATTTTGTTGAAATCATTATTCATTACAGGCACTGATACGGATGTTGGAAAAACATACGTTACTGCTGGATTATCTGTAACTCTTCGAAAGATGGGCATAGATGTTGGGGTAATGAAGCCTTTTGCAGCAGGAACTGCACAGAAAAAAGGATTCAAATCCGAAGACGTTGAAATTTTATCTAATGCTGCACAAATCACCGATCCTGAAAATTTAGTGAATCCTCAATTTTTTAAAATTGCAGCATCTCCATACACTGCTTGGAAAAAATTAAAAACAAAACCAAAAATTCAAACTATTTTGTCTAGTTTTAAAAAATTATCAAAATTACATGATATAATTTTAGTTGAAGGAATGGGTGGAGTCATGACTCCTATTCTTAAGAATTATTTCATAACTGATTTAATTAAAGAAATGAAAATTCCCACAATCATTGTTACTAGAACAAAAGTTGGAACTGTTAATCATACTGTAATGACTGTAAAAATGTGTCAAAAATACAAAATTCCAATTCGAGGAATTATCATTAATAATTTTGATAATGGATATCCAGTTAAACAATTGACATCTGATTTAGAAAATGTTACTGGTATCAAGGTTTTGGGCTCAATTCCTTTCCTTAAAGACTTGAGCGATACATCTCTACACAAAACTTTTAAGAAAAATATTGATCTTAAGCCCTTGTTAAAGTAATTTTTTAAATTCGTAATATTTTGAATTTGTTTGTACCGTTCACATTACTAAACTGTGCAATCTCAAAAATTATCTTAGAAAATGATGAATTTTTTTTAGATACCACAAACGATTTTTTATTTATTTGAATTTCTTCAGATAAAATCACCCAAATATTTTCTTTAATTGGCTGAATTTTTTCTAATTGTAATATTTTCTCATCAATTACTTGTTTGTCTGATGATTTTGGAATACATATAACCAAAGTCATTTTTGGATCTTTTTCTAGTGTTTTAATATCTGGAATTACAATGTCTAGTTCTTGCCCATCATATTCTATTTTTCTTTGACTATTTAGAAGTGCATTAGTTAACAAATAATGTAAAATTCCTGTGGCTAAAATCCCTACTGCTTCATCCTTTGTGTTCATCTTTATTATCTTATCATGACAATTTGTCATAATTTCTTCAATAACTTTATCAAATTTCTTTTCTTTAATTAATTCAGGAATTGTTACAGATTTTTCTATATATTGGAACAAATATTCTTTGATAGGATTAATTTCTTCATCCATTGATTTGTTTGATTAAAGTTTGAATAAATTCGTTTGATTGTTTATTCATTGAAGACATAACGTCTTTCACCTCTAGATTCTACATCTGTTTTTACATTTGCCAATACAAATTCTCTTTTTGGTTTTAGAACTGGATCTTCTAATGTTAGTTTATTTTCATGTAAAATTTCGTATTCTTCAAGCGTTAATCTTCTTCTATCTCCTAATTCATTTTCTAAATTCATATCCTTTACAATTTCTTTATACCCTGATTGAATTACACCACTAAATACCATTGCACTACTTCCACTACCATACGAACCAAATCCGACTCTTTTATCTTCAAGTTCAATTCCTTTCTGAAATTCAAATTCTAAACTACTTCTAAACCCAAGATACAATGATGCCGTATACAAATTTCCTATCATAGTTGATGCAATTAATGAACTTGCAAGTTTTGATTCATACACTTCTTGATATTCTGAAGTTTTAGTAAATAGTTTTGTGAATTCATGATCTTTTGTCATAAATTCCTCATCACCTAATACTGATTCAATGGTTCCACGAGGATCTTTTGGAACTGGTTCGTCCATACCAATTTCAGTTAACACTCTTTTCCATCTTGGAAGTTGACGCCATTCATGTCTCACCAAATATGCTAATGCCTTTTTGCCCATGTTACTATATGGCAAATGCATGTTGATGTAATCCATATGGTCTAAAATTGTTTCATCTTGTTCTAACTTAACTAGTCCTGTTGAAATTATTTTTTTCTTGTATGCTTCTAATGCTTTTCTTACTTGAATCATGTATAACATGTTTGAGTATTGACCATGAACAATAGGTGTCTCTTTTCCAAACGGTCTGTAAAAATCATATTCATCTTTAATTGAAGTAGCAGTTACTTTGGGGTCAAATGCTAGTAATCGTGGTTCATCATTGAGTAACATTACTACTGAACCTGCACCCTGAGTCATTTCTCCACTAGAACCAATGTCATATTTTGCAATATCTGACACTACTACTAGTGCATATTTCCCTTCTGCTTCTCCTGCTCTAATCCAATTTGTATTATCATAAAGTGCATAAGAACCACTTACACAAGCAAATTTAGTTTCAATTCCGCCACAATGCTCAAAGACTCCTTTACCATAAACTTGTTCTAACATTCCAATAACGTAAGAATTCATTGCTTTTGATTCATCAAATGATGATTCAGTTGAAACGTATAACCTTCCAATATCTTCTGGAGATAATTTATTTTTCTGCATAATTTTCAAACATGCGTTTGCTGCAAGAATTGCTGGATCTTGATTAGAATCGACTATTGCCATTTGTGATACTCCAAGACCTTTTTGTAATTTGACTGGATCTAATCCTCTAGCTTTTGCAAAATCTTCTGCATCAATGTATAATCTTGGAATGTATATTGCAATGTCGTCTATTCCAGCTGCCATAAGCTTGGCTCCGATGATTCATTAATAAGGTTATTGAGTAAATTTGAACCATTTAGGTATGATGATTTTGTTTTTGTATGATTTTTTTATTTTAAAAATGATCGATGATCTATTTTTCTAACCCTTTTTCAAAAATATTCTCAAATGTTTCAAAAGGTTGTGCTCCAAACAATTTTGTTACTTTTCCATCTGCATCAATCACAAAAAATGCTGGTGTCCCTGTTAACTCTAATAATTTTGCATCATTATTACTTGAAAGAATAACATCTGAATATGTTCCATTATTCATACATTCAGACCATTGATTCTCATTTAGTTTGATATTTTGTGCAAATTTCAGAAGATTCTCAGAAGATGCCCATCCGTTATTTTCTCCTGTCCAGTTAGAATACAAAATATCATGATATTCCCAAAACATTCCTTGTTCTTCTGCACAATGAGCTCCATGTGAAGCATTAATTGAGTCCGGACCAATAATGGTGTAATCTTTGAAAATTATTTTGACTTTACCTGTCTCCACATACTGTTGAATTATTTTTTCTTCAGTAGAATGAAAGAAAACATTACAAAAATGACATTGATAATCTCCAAATTCAACTAGTGTGATTTTGGCATCATTATTCCCAAGTACTGGTGAACCATTTCCAAAAAATGTACTCATAGTAATTTTTGAAGGTCCAATTTGTTCTTTAGTTGGAGTTTGTTTAACCATTAATTCTGTCTCATTTGAAATTCCATTAATTCCAAAAAATATACCAATAATTACAATTGATGCAATAGTCGCACCTATGCCGAGTGAGGGACCATGTAACAATAATTTTTAAACCTATTTTACACATTTAGTCTTTTGTGATTGTTATTTTATTTTGGATTATCTGTTTTTTGTATTTGCCACATTGTATGATGTGGTTCTTTGAAATATATTCATAAATAATCAATATATTTTTAGAAATAATATGAAAAAGATTTTTGTAAATGGTTACGGTTCAATTGGAAGCAGAATCACCTCGTTTCTAAAAGACGATCCAGAAATTACAGTTATTGGTGTCGGAAAATATTCTCCTGATGAGAAAGTAAATGTGGCAATATCTAGAGGATTGAATGTTTATGTTCCTGAAAGAAAATTAGATTCTTTTTCTGATTACAAAATATCTGGAACTATAGAATCTGCACTTGATGAATGTGATTTAGTTATTGACGCTGCTCCTGGTGGACATGGTTACAAAAATAAAAAAAATCTATATGAACCAAAAAATATTTCCGCTATTTATCAGGGTGGTGAATCCACTACTGGTGATGAATCTGTTTCTAATTTGTTGTTTAATTCAAGAGCAAATTATGATCTTGCATCAGGTAAACAACATGTGATGCAAGGTAGTTGTAATGTGACTGGTATGGGCAGAATTTTAGAACCTTTACGTGAAAAATTTGGAGATGACTTAATTCGATTTGATGTTACATTAGTTAGAAGGTGGGCAGACATTGAACAAACAGAAAAGAAAGTTTCCGATACCATTGAAATGACTGAAAAACCTCATCATGGTGATGATGTTAAATTGTATTTTGGCAAAGATGCACCACTTTATGTTCGTGCAATTAAAGTCCCTACTAGACAAATGCATTTACACATAATGGATATAAGATTCAAAGAAACTGCTCCAAAACCCTCTGAACTCCACAATATTTTTGCAGATGAGTTTGGGGTTGCAACATTATGGACTGCAAAGGGTACCAAAGATGTAAGGGATTATGCTCAAAATATGGGATTTAATTTTACAGACACTAACATGATTCACATTCATGCTAACATGACTACATCTATTGGAGATACTGTTCAAATGATGTATTCAGATGATCAAACTGGAATTGTAATTCCTGAAAATCATATGTTGTTACAAGCAATGTTGTTTGATAAATCCTATGAAGATGCATTTGCACATACTGAATCTATCTTTCATATGAAAGAGAAGAAATTAAAATTGCAAGAACATTTTGCAAAAAAAGACTAGATTCTAATTTTTTCAATTCTAATTTTTTGTGGAATATTTTTTGATACTTTTTCCACTATGATTCTTAATTCATCAATTTCTACTTTGTCTCCTTCTTGGGGTATATCCTGGAGTCTTTCGTGAAGTAGTCCGTTAAGTGATGCATAGTCATCACCTTCAGGAATCTTTGTCTTGAAAACTTCATTAATTCTATCAATTTCAATGTCGCCATTTGTAATTATAGTATCTTGATCAATTCTTTCATATTCTTTCTTTCTTGTAAGGTCGGTTTCATCTTCAATTTCTCCAACAATTTCTTCTAACAAATCTTCAAGGGTAACTAGCCCTTCAACTCCTCCATGCTCGTCTACAACTATTGCCATGTGTGTCTTTCTTCCTTTCATTTCTTTTAGTAATGAACTGACCATTTTTTCTTGTGATGCAAAAACAGGTTTTCGTGCAATTTGTTCCAAACTTACCCCTTCATTGTCTTTTTCTAATTCTTTGAGAACATCTCTGACGTGAATAAATCCTACGATATCATCATGAGTTTCACCATAAATTGGAATTCTTGAATGTCCACTTTGATTAATTTGTGGAAGTGCTTCAAAAAGTAATGTCTTTGAGTTTAATGTAAACATCTTAGTTCTTGGTGTCATTACTGAACGAATTACTGTATCATCAAATTTTAAAGCACCATGAACTAATTCCATCTCTTCTTTTTCAATAGCTTTTTCTTCTAATCCTTGGTCAATCACTCCCATAATTTCTTCTTCTGTGATTGGTGGCGGGGTGTAACTACTTCCTGTAATTTTTACAACTCCTCTTGTAATCACCTCAAAGAATTTTACTACTGGATAAAATGCATAACTAAATCCAAGTAATACTGGAGCATATCTTAATGCAATTTTAGTTGAATTTGCATTGCAATATGTTTTTGGTGTTATTTCTCCAAAGACTAAAATCAAAAAGGTCATTGCGCCAACTGCAATCCCTAAACCATCGTTTCCAAATAACCTAATTGCTACACTTGTGGCAAGAGCAGATGCTCCAACATTAACTAAATTATTTCCTAAATTAACACTTGACATCATCCAACTTGGATTGGTTTTTAGTTTGTGCAATGCTTTAGAACCTTTCTTCCCATCATTGAGTAATTGAATCACTTTTGACTTTCTAATTCCTACTAGGGCAACTTCTAAACCACTAAAAAAACCAGATAATCCAATTAAAACTGCTAGAGCTGAAATCTCTATCCATAATTCTACCATATTCTTCTCCGAAAAAATTCCTGAGAATCATTGTTCTCACTATTCATTTAGTTTTTTTGCACCATCTTTTGGTAAGTATAATTTTACAAACCTACGATTTAACTCTTAAGATCTAAATTTGAGCCTGATTTTTAATTAATTTCTAGGAGGATTTGCAAATCTGTTTTCTGGATTATTGTGATAGTTTACTGGTAACATTGCATCTTTTTGTCTACCTGTTAGAATTCCTACTACTGTCTCATCTTTCTTTATTATCCCTTCACTAATCAATTTCTTAATGCCTACCACTGATGCACCTGATGCCATTTCACAATCAAATCCATTTAATCCAACTACTGACATTCCATCAAGCATTTCTGAATCCGTTACTGTTGTAACTACTCCATCTGTAAATTCTAATGCACGCAAACCTTTTAGAATATTTGCAGGTCTTCCAATTTGGATCGCAGTAGCTTTTGTTTTTGGTCTTAATCCTTCTTTATCTAAATGATCATAATATCTGGAAATTAATTCTGTATTTGGTTTACCTTTATTCCAACGTAATTCTTCCCCTTCAAACTTACCGTTATACAAATCAGACAATGTACTTGCACCTTCAGAATTAATTACTGCAATCCTTGGAATTTTTTTTATCCATCCCCATTCATACAATTCCATCAAAGCTTTTCCACAACTTGATGTATTTCCTAAAGCACCACCTGGATACACAATCCAATCAGGTGCTTCCCAGTTAAGATATTCTAATGCTCTAAATGGAATTGTTTTTTGACCTTCGATTCTAAACGGATTGATTGAATTTACTGTATATCCATCATGATTTTTTGCATCATCTAATGATTGTTTTAGCGCATCATCAAAATTCCCATCAATTTCAAGGATTTGAGCTCCATATTGATATGCTTGACTTAATTTTCCTGGTGCAATTTGACCTGCTGGAATATACACATCACAATTAATTCCTTCATTTGCTGCAAACATTCCTGCAGCTGCTGATGTATTGCCTGTAGATGCACACACAATTTTTTTTGCTCCCACCATTTTTGCATGAGTAACCGCAGTTGCCATTCCGTTATCTTTGAAAGAACCACTAGGATTGTATCCTTCTGGTTGTAACCATAAATTATCACTATCAATTCCTATGAATTCTGAAGCTTTGGTCATGTGATATGGTTTTGACAATCTACCTTCTGCACCATCCAATGAAACCAAAAATTTTGAACACTGTTCAATATCTTCAGTATCTATTTGACAAAAATTCAATAATTCTCTAAATCTCCAAACACCACTTTCATTGAAAATACTTCCTTGTGGGTTACGTCTTTTGTAAAATACTTCTTTGAGACTCTCTGAGGGTTTATTTTTATATTTTACATCTAACAAATGTCCTTTTTCACATTGAACATTTGTACTCTCTATTGGATACTCTAAACCACATTGTAAATCAATACATTTGAGATATGCGACACCTTGCATTACATTTACAACAAAATAGTGATAATTTAAAGCAAATGTGTAATTTTTACACAACTCGAG
>CALBNQ010000054.1 GCA_937896495.1 uncultured archaeon
ATATAGATTTTACAGAGATGAAAAAATTAAAAAATCAAAATTTTCAGATTTGTATGAAGAAACATGTAATTTTTCTTTTGATATTTATTCAAAAAATATTGAACCCATGGTAAAATATGTTAGAGAAAAATATCCAATTGAAAAATATATTTTCAAAGATTCAAAAGACAATAAAGAAAAATTATTTTCTAAATTAAAAATAGAGTCAGATATCAAATCCGCAAATATGATTTACAAAGGGTCAACCAAAGCTAAAGCATTAGATATTCTCAGGGGATTGTTACCTGCATCAACATTGACAAATGTTGGAATTACAGGGAATGGGAGAGCATTTGAATATCTATTAACAGTCCTAGGCTCATCAGAACTTAAAGAAGAGCAAGATTTAGCCTCAAAAATCAAAAAAGAATTGGATACGACAATTAAATCATTTGTTAGAAGATCTGATGACAAATACGGAAAAGCATTTCAAAAATATCTTAAAAATGTTAGAAATAAATCAAAAGTAATTACTGCAAAAAAAATTAAATCAAATCCGATAAAAGGAGCATTTACAAAACTTGTAGATTTTGAATCAGAAAAAACATCAATTGATAAAATAATTACAAGTATAATGTATGAACAATCTCCAAGTGTATCTTATCAAAATATTTTACAACAAGTTAAAAAAATATCAAAGCAAGAAAAAATAAAAATTATTAAAGAATTTACAAAACTTCGAACAAATAGACGTCACAGACCATCCAGAGCGTTTGAAAATGTGTATTACACATTTGATTTATGTAACAATTTTGGAATGTTTAGAGATTTTCATCGACACAGAACATTAACACTAGAGAGGCAATTACTTACAACAGATCATGGATATAATATTCCAAATGAAATTAAAATTTTAGGAATTGAAAAAGATTTCAAAGAATGTATGAGTAAAACCAAAGACACATTTGAAATAATCAGGAAAAAGTTTCCCGAACAAAGTCAATACGTTGTTAATTTTGCATATAATTATCCGTATTTTATGAAATTCAATCTAAGAGAAGCATGTCATTTAATTGAATTACGAACTGTGCCACAAGGACATGTAGATTATAGACGAGTGGCACAACAAATGTTCAAACAAATCAATAAGGTTCATCCCATTCTAAGTGAGATAATGAAATTTGTAGATATGAAAGAATATGATCTTGAACGGTTTGAATCTGAAAAAAGAACTGAAGAAAAGAGAAAAAAGTTAAAGTAAAAAAATAAGTTAATGAGTAAATCAATAATTCACATCATGACAGATAAATTAAAAAAATCACCAGAAGAGTGGAAAAAAATTTTGACACCAGAACAATTTGAAATTTGTATTAATCACGGCACAGAACCGGCATTTTCAGGAAAATATGAACAAAGTAAAATTAAAGGAATTTTCAAATGTGTATGTTGTGGTGAAGAACTATTTTCATCAGATACAAAATTTGACTCAGGTTCAGGTTGGCCTAGTTTCTGGAAACCAATTTCAGATGAAAAAATTGAATACATATCAGATTCATCATATGGAATGTTACGCACAGAAGTAAATTGTAACAAATGCGGTTCACATTTGGGTCATGTGTTTGATGATGGTCCAAAACCTACAAATTCCAGATTTTGCATAAATTCTATTTCACTACAACATGAAAATGATGAAGAATAACAATAGTAAAGAGCGCATAAAAAATTTATGAAACAAAATTCAAAAATTATTAATAAACACAACTAATGATAAAAAAAGCTAAGAGGAATAAAATGATGGAAAAAAATAGAATACAAGGGATTGAACAATTTTGAGGATTATCTTATGTGGATTTGGCGTAGTAGGACAAAGTCTAGTAAAATTATTTGAATCAAGATCAGATGACCTATATTCAAAATATGGATTAAAACCAAGAGTTGTAGGTGTTTTTGATAGTAAAGGAAGTGCAGTAGATTCAGCAGGATTAAATCTCAATAAATTAGTGGAAACAAAAAAGAAATTTGGCACAATTAAAAATTATGCAAGTATACAAAATTCTATGTCAGGAAGTGAAGTATTAAAAAATGTGGAAGCTGATGTGTTAATTGAAACAACTGCAAGTAATTACAAGGATGCAGAACCTGGGATGACACATATCATTACAGCTATGAAAAAAGGTATGCATGTAATTTCAGTAAACAAAGGACCATTAGCATTGGCATTTCCATCATTAATGGAACTTGCCATATACAATCAAGTAATGTTCAAATTTAGTGGAACTGTTGGAGGAGGAACTCCAATTTTAGATTATGCAAAAAATAGTCTAAGTGGTGAAAGAATAACATCATTTGCAGGGATTCTAAATGGTACAACGAATTATATTTTATCTAACATGTCTACAGGATTATCATTTGAAAGTGCTCTAAAAGATGCACAAAGTAAAGGGTATGTAGAGGCAGATGAGTCATTGGATTTGGATGGATTAGATGCTGCAGCTAAACTAGTTATTCTTGCAAACTGGATCATGGGAATGAAAGTAACACTACCAGATATTGATTGTACAGGGATTAGAAAAGTGTCAACAGATGATATTAAAAAAGCTGAAAAAAATAATTGTTCGATCAAACTAATTGCATCATGCAACAAAAAACTAGTGGTATCGCCAAAAGAAGTATCAAATGATGATCCATTGTGCGTAAATGGAACATTAAACGCAATTGCATTTACATCAGAACATTCAGGAACTCAAACAATCATTGGTAGAGGTGCTGGTGGAACAGAAACGGCAAGTTCTATTTTGAGGGATTTGTTAGACATTAGACAAGAGATTGGAAAAAATTGAAATCAAATTTAATTACCAAAAGTGAAACAAATGCTTTATTAAAAATAATTTCAGAGCAATGGGGAATTGAGTTTCCAAAGATGAAGAATCTAAAGGTTCATCAAATTTCAGATGATGCCCAGATTATAACAGGTGGAGGATTTAAAATATTAAAAGTGGGTCAAGATTATTTGCCATTTTTATCAGAAACAGAAATTCTAAAAAAATTTCCAAATATTATGGTGGATATGGGGGCAGTAAAATTCATGTGTAAAGGAGCCAATGCAATGAGACCAGGAATTAAAAAATATACAAAATTTGAAAAAAATCAAATTGTATGTATTATTGAGGAATCACAACAGAAATTTTTGGCAGTAGGGAAAGCAATGATGTCTAGTTCAGAATTAGAAAATACAAGTAAAGGGGAAGTTATAAAAAATTTACATTATATTTCAGATAATTTTTGGGAAACTGGAAAAACAATATACGATTAATTAGAATTATTTAATTTCTTCAGTGAATTCTTCAGTGCCGTCACTGGTGATTACAAGTATATCTAAACCATCACCACTTGCAGAATCCCTTAATGCAGCTGAACGTACTGCACGTTTTGCTAAATCAATAGCTTCATCTTTACTCATATTTGGTTTGAATTGAGGATCTAACACACCTAATGCCATCTCGGCACCAGTTCCTACTGCAGCATATTCATCAGGCAATACAGAACCTAAAGGATCAAGAGTATACATGATGGGTTTGTCAACTACGCCTCCAACAATTACTTGAGTCAATAATGGGAAATATCGTCTCTCATACATCATATTGGACATCATTTTTGCAACAGTGTTAGGAGGAACGTCTCTTTTTAATTCCATTTTTCTTATTTTAGCAAGAGCAGAAATTTGTAATGATAAAATTTGCATGTCAGCCACAAGTCCAGCACAAGTTGCACCAACTTTTGGAGTAATAGGGAATGTTTTCTTTGTAGATTTACTTACAAGAAAATTACCAAATGCGATCCTTTTTTCACTGGCAAAAACTACACCACCATCAAAAGTAATTCCAACAGCAGTTGCTCCTGGCATATACATTGACATATTTCAAATAATTTTGCAGCATAATAAAGGGTTTTCTGCATAAGATTGAAAAAATGTGCATAAAACAAGACAAGATAGTTATACAAAAAAAATCAAAATTGGTCGTGGCTTCACCTGAGATCAAAAGTGGAAAAATTGTAGATGTGTCATTTTTAGGACTTAGAGTTTCAATAGGAGTGATCTTTATCCTTCATGGATTTAGTAAATTAGGAAATGAGGGATTCATCGGATGGATCTCATCAATGGGAATTCCTGCAGAATTAGGTCTAGTCATTGCTTTAGCAGAAATTTTTCCAGGAATTTTGCTTATCATAGGAATTTTAAACAGAATTTCAGCATCAATAATTTCAATAATTATGCTAGGGGCAATATTTCATGTAAAAGGTGCAAAGAGTATAACAGGGGAGGGAGGCATTGAATTTGATTTGATATTACTTGCAACATCACTAGTAATCATAGTTGCAGGACCAGGAAGAATATCAATATCCCAAATCGCAAAAAAAATCCCCAGGATACTTCATTGAGATTTAGAGAAATTTTCAACAATCAAACAAATACATTTTGTGGTTTTCTTTAACAAATCAATTCGAGCAAATTCATTTGGAGAATGGATTCTTGAAAACATGTATGTACTTCCAACAGATATGCAAGGTGCATTTAGAATTTCCATAAAAGGATGCATTGGTCCGGTTCCAGCATTTGATACATTAAGAATAGATTTACCAAATGCTTTGTCTGCAGCATTTTTTACATCATGCACAAAAGAATCAGAAGTATTTGTTCGTGCAGCCGCCTCTCCATGAAATATCTTTATAGAAATATCTCCAAATCCTTTAGATTTTAGATGTTTTTTTAACAACATTATTTGTTTTTTAGGATTCATTTTAGGGATTAATCTAAAATCAATTTTTACAAGTGCCTGTCCAGGAAGAACCGTTTTTGCACCTTCACCAATATAACCAGAAATAAAGCCAGCAATATTACAAGTTGCACCGCCAACAAGAGCTTTTTTTGCATCTAATCCTTTTTTGTTTCCTAAAAATGATTTTACACCAAATTCTTTTTTGAAAGCATTTTGATCAAAGGGTTCTTTAGAAATTATTTCCAAGTCTTTTTTTGAAAATGGTATTACATCATCATACCAATTTTTGATGAGAATTTTCCCATCAGAATTTCTAAGGGAATGAATTGCCTCAATTAATCTCCATGCAGGGTTTTTAATTAAAACTGCCAAACTAGAATGGGCATCTCTAATAGATTCTTTAACGGATAGTTCAACAAATAACAAACCTTTCATTCCAAGACCGATTATAGGTCTGTTTTGAGCATCAACGTATCCAAATTCCCAAATTACACCATCACAAGAAAATTTCTTTTTGTATTTTTTTAAATAATCCTCAATGTGTGCACTACCTGTTTCTTCCTCACCTTCAATTACAAATTTGATGTTGCACGGAACATCACCAGTCGTTTTCAAACATGCCTCAACTGCTTTAATTCGAGTAATTAATTCGCCTTTATCATCAGTTGCACCCCTTCCAAAAATTTTGTTTCCTTTTCTAATTCCATCAAAAGGAGGATATTCCCACAAATCAAATGGTTCAGCAGGTTGTACATCATAATGATTATAAAACAACAAAGTTTTTTTTGGATTTTTTTTGGATTTTATTTCTCCGTAAACAATCGGTGCCACTCCTTTTTTTAATCTAAGAAGTTCTGATTTTATTCCAGAATTTTTTAATAATTTTTGAACTAATTTTGCACATTCTTCAATTCCTTCATTTTTTGCAGAAACACTAGGTTGTCTAATCAAAGTTTGTAAATCAATGATTAATTCATTCATGTTAGAATCTACATATTTTAGCGGATTCATGCTACCTACACAATTTTATCAAAAGGTTTCATCACAGATGGAAGTTCATCCAATAAATCCATAGAAGTCATATGCAATCCCAATTTCTTTTGTGTAGCTTTTCCTGCAAGTCCATTAATGAAAGTAGCAATGGCAGCAGATTCTAATGTATTTCTACTTTTAGACAACATCCCAGCTACCAATCCAGAAAGAACATCACCAGTCCCACCAACAGTCATGGCAGGTGTTTTTTTCTCATAAAGGTAAGTAAGTTTTCCATTTGAAATAATATCAGTTGGGCCTTTTAGTAATACCGTAATCCCATTTTCTTTTGCATTTTTCTCAACTAATTTGATTCGTTCTTTTTTAGAATCAGAAGGTGATGTTCCAAATAATCTTTTGAATTCACCAGCATGAGGTGTGACTACAACATTTTTGTTTTTCAGTAAGGGTAACACCTCGGGAATTAGTGCACTTGCATCTAAAGATAATCGAACATCTCTATTCAAAAGAGATTCAACTAAAAGCAGTAATGAATTTCTTTCCTGAATGGCCAAGCCCATTCCAATTGTTGCAGAATCAAGATTTCGAGGTAATGCACCTATCAATTTGTTTACAGCACCTCGAGTTAATTTTTGATCAACTAACGGAATTACTATCAAATTAGGAGAAACAGATCTAGTTGGAGTCACATTGATTTTTGGGACACATGTGTAAACTAGATCAGTTCCACAACGTAATGCTGCAATTGATGATAAAATTGGAGCCCCATGATAGATGTAACTACCTCCCACAACCAAAACAATTCCATTATCACCTTTTCGAGAAGAAGATTTTCTTGGAGAAACAAATTTTTTTACAAGAGAAATTGAAAGATTTTTAGTTACCAATACAATATCATCTTAAAAATAGTTGAATAAATCTTGTTTCCAATCAAATAGGAGTAACTGAGACTATTTTTTAGAAGTTTTTTTCGTTGTTTTTTTAATAGTTTTTGTGGTTTTCTTGGC
>CALBNQ010000055.1 GCA_937896495.1 uncultured archaeon
AACGTGATCTGCACCAAGAATCACAAAATAAGAATTATCTTTATTAAAATAATTCATTCCAAATGAAAATACAATACCTAGTTTACCATCAATCACCCAATTTTTATGTTCATAAGGAAAATCAATAACCTTTGCACCATATTCTCTTGCAATTTCTCCTGTCCTGTCTATTGAATTATCATTAATGACAATTATTGAATCAGGTTTGATTGTTTGGTTACAAACACACTTTAGAGTTTTTCCAATGTTATTTTCTTCATTCCTTGCAGGAATTAATACATCATAGTTTATTTTCTTCATGTTCTTTTTCCATCTTTTCTAATTCCTTTATCCATGATTTTGTTTCTGATGTTTTATTTGCTTGCGATTCTAGAATTAATCTAATTGACTTTATCAAATTAGTCTGTTTTTTGAAATTCATATTAAAATCAGTAGATTGTTGTTTATTGTGAAAAATATTTCCAATAATCATTAAAACGGAAATTAAACATATTGCAAAAATTGGAATGTAAATATGAATTGGAATTATATCTTTAATTGTTGTCAAAGAATATGAAATAATTATAAAATTTATCATTGAAATAATTGGAAAAACTACTGATTGACCTAATCTCATTTTGTGATAAAGTTCTTTAAACATATGTTTCTCCTAATACAACTCTAATTAGATTTCTTCATAAAACTATTCTTTGAATTAGTGTGTATTTTTGAGTTAAAATATATTTTTGAGACTAATTTTTGGTATGGTTTTAATAAAGTTTGAAACGTTCAAAATTATATGGAAAATCAAGCTATCAAGATCGATTCTTCTTTGAGAACAGTAGAATGGAAAGATAATAAAGTTATAATGATTGATCAAACAAAATTACCAAATGAACTTATTTTTGTTGAATATGATGACTTTAATCAAGTAGCAGATGCTATTAGTACTCTTGTTGTTCGTGGCGCGCCAGCAATTGGCGTTTCTGGTGCTTTTGGATTAGGATTAGCTGTTTTACAAAGTAAAGCAATAACAAAAGATGAATTATTATCAGATTTAGAAGATGCAAGAAAAATTCTATTTGCTACAAGACCAACTGCTGTAAACTTGGGTTGGGGATTAGAAAAAATTATGAATGTAGCAAAGACTGGAGAAACAGTAGAACAAATTAAAGAATTGGTAATTTCTCAAGCTAAACAAATGGCTGATGAAGATATTGAAATTAATAAAACAATGGGTAAAAATGGTTCTACTTTATTTGATGATAATGACACAATAATGACACACTGTAATGCCGGTGCTTTAGCTACTGTTGCATATGGTACCGCATTGGGTGTAATTCGTGCAACTAGAGAGAGTGGAAAAAATGTTAAAGTTATAGCTACTGAAACTAGACCGATTCAACAAGGTTCAAGATTAACTGCATTTGAATTAAAACATGATGGATTTGATGTTAGTTTGGTTCCTGATACCGCTGTAGGTTATTCCATGGCAAATGGTCTTGTGAATAAAGTTGTAGTTGGTGCTGATAGAATTGTAAAAACTGGTCATGTGTTTAATAAAATTGGAACATACCAGGTAGCAACAATGGCAAAACAACATGGAATTCCATTTTATGTTGCAGCTCCTTTGTCTACAATAGATTTGGAAACAAATGTTGATGATGTAATTATTGAAATGAGAAAAGGAAGTGAAGTTACTGGTATTGGTGAGAAAAAAACTGCACCTGATGGTATTGGTGTGATCAACCCTGCATTTGATATGACTCCTCCTGAATTAATTTCAGGAATAATTACTGAAAAAGGTGTGGCAACCGCACCATTTGAGGAATCCATTTCAAAATTATTTGCAGCTAATTAATAGAAAGTTTTTATTGTTTTTCTAATGGTTCATAACATTATGAATACTGTTTCTGCACAAGCAATTGAAGAATCCTTAAAACAATGTATGGATCCTGAAGTTCCGTTAAACATTGTAGAAATGGGGCTAATATATGGAATTAATGTTGCAGAAAATAATGATGTAAATATCAAAATGACAATGACTACTCAAGGTTGTCCACTTCATGAGACTCTAGTTGAAGATGCAACAAGATATGCAAAAAAAGTTCCTGGAGTAAATAATGTCAAAATAGATATCGTATGGGAACCTGCATGGTCAATGGATAAAATGACTGAAGAAGGAAAATTAAAAATTAAAAAAATGGGTGCTGCAATGAATACACCTGCACCAATAAATTATGAAACTGCATTACCTCAAGGTGTTGGAAAATTAGTCACACAGGAAGACGGTTCTATGGTTTTGGCAAATGAACATGATCAAGGATTTATGGTAAATCAGGCAATTGTAGATTTTTGGAAGTCTTGTAATGGACAACGTAAGGTTACTGAATTAGTAGAAATTTTTGCACAACAAACAGGATTACAAAGAAAACAAGTAGAAAAAGAAGTCATGCAATTACTTCAACAACTTCGCGATGGTGGATTAATTGCAATTGCAGGTCAACCAGATGCACCAAATGTTGAATTTAAAAAATAATTTTAAAATACATAGTTTGAATTTGCACCATCAAAATTAATTGTAACACCTGATAGGTATTTTATATTATTTTCAATAATCGATTTCACAAAACTTCCAATTTCTTCAGGTTTTCCTAATCTTTTCATAGGTAATGTTTTTTCAAATTCTTTAATATTTTCAATTAACTCTTTAGTTCTGTCTGTATTAATTGGACCTGGTGCAATATTTATACAACTGATATTTTTTTGTGCATATTCTTTACTTAATACTTTGAAAACTTCTGCAAATGCTGCTCTATATGCTGATGAAATTATTAATTTTGGATTTGGCTCTTTGATAATATTTGAACTGATTAAAAATATGTACCCTCCATCATTGATTTTAATATTTTGTAGAATAATGCAAAATCCTAAAAATAATTGATTGTGATATAATTTCCAATCTTCTTCAGTAATTGTATGAAATGGTTTCGGTGCAGGACCTCCAGTATTTAGAATCAAAATATCTGTTTGATTATGATTTTTTACAAATTCTCTAACACTGTCTAAATCAGATGTATCAATGTCTTTTTTTGAAGCTGCAAAGACATCAATTTCAATTGATTTTAATGAATCAGAAATTGCTTTACCTATTCCTCTTGAACCTCCAAGAACAATTGCACTAGTCATAATTATTTGAAGATATTCCTTGAAATTTAAATTTCTTTAATTTCAATTATTGTTCCTAAAACTGAATCCA
>CALBNQ010000056.1 GCA_937896495.1 uncultured archaeon
AATTAAAAGAGATTTATTCTGAAGAAAAATTGGGAACTGTTTCAAAATTTGAATATTTCAAAAAATCTCTACTAATCCCTGGAAAAATCAATAACAAAAAAACAAAAGCTAAATTTCAAAATGGACGATTAGAAATCAAAATCCCAAAAAAGACCTTATCTCAGGCAGTAAAAATTGATTAAAATTTAATTTTTAACATTACATTAAACCAATTAATCTTCAATTACGTGTTGTTCTAAAATTCCAATACATTCGTTTAGTACGATATTGTCTGAAATTGCATTAGTTAGTTTGAAATTAAATTCATGATTTAGTTGCTGATCAAACTCCGCCATATCATTTCTATATGTATTACAAGCAGAATGCAATAAACGCCAGTAATAGTATCCCTTATTCATCTCATTTTTGATTTGATCTTGCTCCATTGAAAACACTCTAGTCATATTTTCATAGTCTTTTTTGTAATTCTCAAATTTTGTTTTTAATATGGGTGGTAATTCTTGAAACCATTCTCTTCCTTCACTTGATTTTTCAATATTGTTGATTTTTTGCATTTGATATGTAATTGAATCTTTTAGAACTTCTAAAACATCATTGGATTCAAGTAAATTCACTAGTTTGATGTTTATCATATTTTTTATAAAATTTTGATGAAGTTAAGCTTATTGATAATTACCAGTCATTAATGTAAACTAATTTTACATTCTTTGATTCCGTTTTTTTAAAATTGATAATTGTCTGATGTGGTTAATAGTTATGATTTTGTACTTTTAATCATGAGCAAAAAAATTATGGTTTGTTTGGATGGTTCAAAAAATTCCCTTAGAGGACTAGATGCAGCAATTACATTTGCAAAACAATCTGATGCTGCAATTGTCGGTATTCACAGTGATACTAGTTTTAGCGCATTTTCTGCAGTACGTGCGCCTATCTTACCTGAGAAAAGATGGAAAAAGAACATCAAAGAGATAATTCTTACAGCAAAGAAAAGAGTGGAAAAAAACAAAATTGAATTTTTAGGTGTAGTAATTGGTGGTCATTCATCAGGGATTGATTTGACTACATTTGCAAATAACCCTGGAAATAAAATCGATCAAATTGTAATTGGTTCAAGAGGTATGGGATTTCCAAAAGAGTTATTCTTTGGCAGTACGTCAAACTTTGTGTTACACAAAGCCAAAGCTCCTGTAACCATAATAAAATAAATTTTTTAACTATTTCATTATAAATTTCTTTTAAAATATTATTTACACAAAAATTGAGTTTAGTTGAGAATTATCTCAACTTTAATTTTTCCTTCGTTAAAATCGGCATTGATTGATTTTATTTTGCTCTTGTAGATGAAAAATTTCTTTCCATCTTGAGAAATAGATCCTGAAGTTTTCAGTAATTTGTTATCACATAGGGTTTGTATTCTTCTGTACACTGTACTTATTGGAATACCTGTATCTGCAGTGATTTCTATAACTGATTTTGGTTTATACATGATTGTTTCTAGAATGATTCCAGAATATTTGTCAGACACAATTCCAATCAATGCATTTTTCTTTGAATTTTCTTCAATTTTTAATGGTGTTTGCATGAAGGTCATCTATGTTTTTACGTTAACATTTAACTTAAAATTAGTGAAAGACAATGCCATTCAGTGCAATGTAATACCATTGTGTTTATAGAAATAATATTTGAATAATTCTAAACAAAAAATTCTATTTTTAAAAGTTTGTTTTAATTTTTCTATTGTTCAAATTAATTAAACAAACATTGTATGTGATTTATTTTATGACGTATTCTGATATTTCAGGTGATAGTAATACATTACAAATATCCCACGGGGTAACAATATGATCATTGTAGATAACATAGGGGTGAAACATGTCATACATCATTGCAGATACTTCCTGGATCTTCAAATCATTTGGAATAATTCTGGCTTTTTCTAAAGTGACAATATCTATTGATTCATTAAGAAAATCATCTATTTCTTTGAGATATTTCATTTTTTCTGAAATTGCCTCTATGATTAATCGATCACTAAGATATTTGTTAGAACGTTCAAGTAAAATTTTACGTGTTTTATTTTTGAACATTGAATTTATTACATCTCCAAATGTATCCCCTTTTTTAAAGAAAACTGGTTGTTTTTTTGTCAAATCTGATATTGAGAAATTTGTTTTACATCGCATGCCTATTTCTAAGACTTTTTGAGCTGAAATTGCCGAATAAAACCCCCATTTGTTAGGAATAATTGCAAATGCCCTGCTTCTCTCTTTCCATAAACTCATTAATTCTTTGTACTTTGTATTTTCAGTTACTATCACTGGATCTCTTTCCATAATATCTTCGACATTGAAATCATAAAACAGACTTCGAGATGGATTTTTTAGTAAATTTTCAAGAATTTCTTTCCCACCAATGGTTCCAATTGGATTGTTGTTTTCTATAACTATCACAGAATCTGTTATGGATTCTAAATATTGAACAAGCATTCCTGCAACTACCCATACTTTTTCGCCTTTGTTAATATGAATACAAAATGAAAGAGTCAATGTATCTGGTAATAATTCCCCAATTGTTCTTTTTGATACTGGATAATTTTTTAGCATTATCTATAATAGATTTAATTCAATAAATCAGTAAACATCAATTATCATGTATAGTAATCAAATATTTTTAAATTGTATTTAAAAAGAAAACGAATTACGAAAATAGTTTGTGTGTCTAAATTTTTGATTTTATGTACATGTGTTGGAAGTTGATTTTGCCGTTTAATAAAAAATAATTGACTAATTATATGGCACGTGTTCTGAATATATTTTTACAACTGAATGAAAATACATGTCTCTCATATCTTCTTCTACACATGTTGCAAGTAAATTAACAATATCTCTTGCAGTAATAATCCCAACTATTTTATCATCATCAATTACAGGTAATTTCAAAATATTTCTATCGTGCATTAAATCAGACGCTGTACGTATAGATTCATCTGAATTTATTGAGAATAATGGTGTGGACATAATTTGTTTTACAGGCGAAGTAATTGGATATGCATGAGCTACAACCTTGATTGCAAAGTCCATATCTGTAACAATGCCAATTGGAGTATTATTCTCCATTACAACTATTGCACCGACCTTTGCGTCTTCCATCATTTTTGCAGCTTCATTTACAGTCATTGATGCATCAACAGAAATTACAGATTTTGTCATGACATCTGCAATTGTTATTGTTTTACCGTTTTTCATATTCTAGCAATATTATGTCAAATAAGATATTTCATATTCTTCAAAAATATCACTCCTGAAAATCATCATTGAAAATCATGACTGTATATTAAGTTAAATTTTATTTAATATTATTTTAGATGATTAAAATAAAAAAATTGATGGTTGTAGGAGGGATTATCTAAACATAAGTTCCTATCAAAATAGGTCTTAGATAAATCTCAAATAATGAAGTTTCAAAATATTTTAGTACCTGTAGATTTATCCAAACATTCTCTAAAATCTTTTAAGACTGCCTTAGATATCTCCAAAAAATATCATTCCAAGTTAACTGTTCTATCGTGCATTGAAATATTTCCTGCATATAGGTTGTATTATGCTTCAACTACATTATCTCAACAAACAAAAAAACAAATTTCCATTGTTAAAAATCATTTCAATGAATTAGAATTGATGGCAAAAAAACATGATATTTCCATAAATTTCAAAATTTTAAAATCCTATTCAGTTGTAAAAGACATTGTAAATTTTGCAAAATCTAAAAAATTTGATCTGGTGATAATTGGTTCTCATGGGAGAACTGGATTTGATAAATTGCTTTTGGGAAGTGTTGCAAATGGTGTATCTCAAAAAATCAAATGCTCTGTTTTGATTGTAAAATAAATCATTTATGATAAAATGATTTCAATAATTGGAAGCGGTAGAGTTGGTGCAGATATTGCATTTTTATGTGCAGCAAATGCCCTAGATGATATTTTATTGATCAATCGTACTAAGGATAAAGCAATCGGAGAATCATTAGATATTGCAAATTCCATTCCGTCTGACTCTAAATTCTCTATTCGTGGAACTGATGATTTTTCAAAATTATCTGGCTCAAATATTGTGATTGTGTCTGCAAGTGTTTCAATTTATCAAAAATATAGGACAGAACATCTCTTTTCTCAAGTAAATATGATTAAAAATATTGCAAAAAAAGTAAAACAATATTGTCCTACTGCAATAGTTTTGATAATTTCTAATCCTTTAGATGTATTGACTTATTTTTTCCAAAAAGAATCACAATTAGATCGATTCAAAGTAATTGGCATTGCATCTAGTCTTGATTCCAGTCGATTTCATTATGTTCTTTCAGAAAAATTTAACGTTCCGTTACATTCGATTTCAAATCCTACAGTTATTGGGGAACATGGAGATTCAATGGTTCTATTGTTTTCAAATATTAAGGTAAACAACGTTCCAATTCTTTCCAAAATTAATGAAAATGAAATGGAATCTATTGTAAATAATGTTAAAAATTATTGGAAAGTACTGAGAATGTATAACACTAGATCAAGATACGGTATTGCAAAAAGAACTTTTGATGTGATAGATTCTTTTATCAATTCAAAAGATTTGGAAATTTCTGCATCTGTAGTTTTAGATGGGGAATATGGTGAGAATGATGTATCTATTGGTGTTCCTGTAAAAATTTCCAAAAATGGAAGTATTGAAATTCAAAAAATCACTCTCACACCAAAAGAATCAGAATTATTAAAAAAATCATCCAATCAAATTAGAAATTTCATAAAATCGGTCAAGTCTTAAAATAAACATGATTAATGAATGAATAATCAAGCATCAATTAGCAATACTGGACATTTTCCAATTTCAATAACTTTCCTTGAAACACTACCTAGAGATAAAAGTCTCTTAATTCCAGATAGTTTCTTTCTTTTTGCCATTACAATTAGATCAAATTTTTGATTTTTGATATATTTTGTAATTGCTTCATCTGCGTATCCAGTAACTACTTTGGATTTAATGGCAATATTTTGTGATTTGTAAAATTCTGCTTTATTCTCCATCTCTTTTTTTCTATTAATTAGTGACTGTTTTGCTGCTTTTTTAAACTCCCTTACCAATGCCTTGCTTTCTGTTCCAGATAAAGCAAATGTTGGGGGTCTTTGTAATGATTCTACAACATGTAAAATTAGAATTTCTGATGAATTATTTTTTGCAATATGTACTGCATGTTTGAGTGCTTTATCGCCTGCAGAAGTACCTGCATGAGGAACTAGAATTTTTTTGTACATTATTTTTTATCGGATAAATAAAGTATATCAGTGTTCAAGAAAATTTCTTTATTGATTTTTAT
>CALBNQ010000057.1 GCA_937896495.1 uncultured archaeon
GTAAAAGCCATAATACAATTACATACACACTTGGATTTAGTTAAATCTGCTTATTGATTTTCAATAAAACATTCTAACAATACTGACACTCAAATTTTGAGGGGGATATAGACAACAGTTTTTGAGTTTAACTAATAATGATATCTATGTTTTTTCTACTGTAGATAATTTTTGATGTTCATTTTAATCATATTTTTAATATATTGTTTCTATGTTATGTGAAAAAGGAATAGATGGAATTTAATAATATAAAATCAGCATTATTACTCTGTGATACAAGCAGAAATTAGCATATATCCAATAGCAACTAAAACCACTAGTGCCAGTTTTTACATAGCAAAAGCAATAGATTCTATCAAAGATTTTGAGAATCTCAGATTTGAAATAAATTCCATGGGGACAGTGTTAGAATCAAACAGTATGGAGGTAATTAATGAAGCATCAAAAAAAATGATGGAGACAGTACACAATTTAGGAATTAATCGTGTGGAGGTAATTATCAAAATAGATTCAAGAAGAGACAAACAAGTAAAGATGGAAGAAAAAATAGAATCAATCAAGAAACAACTAGACTAGAATTTTTTTAAAACATCAAAATGAGTATTTCGTTGTGCAGGATTACGTCCTATTTCTTGTACCATTGTTGCCAAATCATCAACAGATGATGCAGTATGTTTTCCAGCTGCACGATATATTTCCTCAGAAAATGCAGTTCCAACAAGATCATTTCCACCATTAGATAATGCAACTTGTGCCAATTTTTTTCCAAGTGCCACCCAATAAACAGAAATGTTATCCAAAACATTTGCAAGCATTAGTCTAGATAAAGCAATAATTTTCAAATCATAAACAGATGAACATTCATGAGTTACCAAATTATCTTGCTCTAACTCAGTATTATCTAAACTAAATTTTAAAGGAATCAATGTCAACAATCCATTTGTTTTCTTTTGTAAATCACGAATTTTTATCAAATGATCAACGATGTGTTCAGGTTTTTCAATATGACCATAAAGCATTGTTACGTTGCTCTTGATGCCCATATTATGTGCCTCCTCAATTACATCAATCCATTCTTGACCAGTACATTTTCCTCTAACAATTTTATTTCTAATATCTGGGTGGAATAATTCTGCACCTCCACCAGGCATTGAATCAAGCCCAGCATCTTTTAAACGAGAAAGAATTTCTTTGGTAGAATTTTTTGTTAATTTTGATAAAAAGAAGATTTCAGCTGCAGTTAATGCTTTGATATTGAGATTCGGGTGACTTTTTTTAATTGTCCTCATCATATCCTCATAATATTCCAGAGGTAATTTTGGATGAAATCCACCAACAATATGAACTTCAGTTGCACCCATCTGTTTTGCAATTCCAACTCGCTGTTCAATTTCCTGAGGAGTTAAAGTATATGCATCATCTGCACCATCTTTTCTATAAAATGCACACATCTGACAACTAGCAGCACAGACATTTGTGTAATTCATGTAGTATGAAGCAGCAAAAGTGACAGTATTTCCAACTAGTTTTTTTCTAGTAATATCAGCCACTGCCCCAAGTAAATGAGAATTATCATAATTCATCAATTCCATTCCATCATTAAATGACAGTTCTTCTCCAGCTAATGCACGATCAAGTGCCTTAGAATCCCCAACCAATTGTTCTAACACAAAAATGGCTTTTTCTTGTCATGATATATTCCTTATAGCTCAAGAAATAAGTAACCATGAGCATTATTCTCAACATGGTGCTGCCTTTAATTGATGAACACAAACCAAAATGCTACTTGTGCCATAAAGGATTTGAAGATATTGAAAAACTCAAAGAACATCACAATGCAGAACATAAAGAATTTTTTGAATCACATGAAAAACAAAGCACTCGCGAACCTGCACCAGGGGACGTTACAGTATTTTAGATTTTTGTGTTTTTATAGATTTTAGTAAATCCTCTGCAAGACTTTTGGAAATACTTGCCAATTCATATTGTTTATCAATAGACAAAGCTTTTTTGAAAAGTTTTATTGCATCATTTAATTTGCCCATTTCTCCCATGGAGAGACCTTTGTAAGCTAATGCCATAGTACATTTTTTGTCTATTTTTAATACATGGTCATAACACTTTACTGCATCAGAATACTTTTGATCAGAATGTAATGTGGCACCCTTGTTAAGTAATGCATCGATATTTTCAGGGGATAGAGATAGGGCCTTATCATATGATCTTATGGCTAGTTTGTATTTTCCCATATTTTGTAGAGTCACACCTTTATCAACTAATGCTGCAATGTTAGAAGGTTCTTTTTTTAGTACCAAATCATACAGTCTTAATGATTCAGAATAATCACCATCTTCTGCACATTCAAAAGCTTCAGTTAGAATTTTTTCAACAGTGTCACTCATGTTAGAAAGTAACAAGGTGTCAATAATATAGTGATCTTTGGGAATAGTTTTTTGAAAATTATTTTGGATTTGTAATGAAATTAGTTTTTGCATGAATTAAATTATGACGATCTTAAATTAACCTCCAGGTAATATTGTAATCAAATTAGAGTCAAAGAATTAGGAAAAAATTGCTTTCAAGAAGCGTATTTGTCTCTAGGTTC
Source organism: uncultured archaeon (assembly GCA_937896495.1). GTDB lineage: Archaea > Thermoproteota > Nitrososphaeria > Nitrososphaerales > Nitrosopumilaceae > Nitrosopumilus. Next base: position 2,606 of record CALBNQ010000057.1, read on the forward strand.
AATTTCCAAAGATTTGTTAAAACAATACATTGCCTCTTCATACCTACCCAAACTTCGTAATGCAACTCCTTTATGATTCCACAAATCAGGATTATTTTGATTTAGTAATAACGCCTGTTCAAAAAAATCTAAAGCATCATCAAATTTTGATTCTTCTAGGAAAGACTTTCCTTTTTCTACAAGTTTAGAAATTTCTTCCATGTATTATGATAAATAACATTTGTATTAAATATGATAAATCATGAAATAATAAAAAGAAAAATTGAACGAATTTTCAAGCATGTACCCAAAATTTAAATAAATTTTTCAAGGTCATAAAAGGAGTCATGGATGAAACAGACGAACGAATTTTAAAAAATTTAATGATGGATGCCAGATTATCTGCACGACAATTAGCACTAAAGCTTGGAATGTCAACAGTGACTGTTTTATCAAGAATTAAAAAAATGGAGAAATCAAAAATCATTAAAGGATATTCGGCAATAATTGATCATGAGAAAATTGGGTATTCACTTACAGCAATAATTGAAATAATTGCAAAAAATGATAAAATAGTAGATATTGAAAATGAAATATCCAAATTTGAAAATGTGTGTGGGGTTTATGATATTACGGGTTCAACAGATACAATAGTTATAGCAAAATTCAAAGAGAGAAATGAGTTAAGCAAGTTTGTAAAGGGGTTAGCATCCATTCCAAATGTGGAGAATACAATTACTCATGTAGTTCTAAATACTACAAAAGAAGATTTTAGATTATCATAAAAAATGAACGGAAAAAAATTCTTCATATTATCTGTGTTAGTTCTAGGAGGATTTCAGACAGTAAATGCACAAAATGATGGATTAGATATGGATTTAGAAATTACAGATGAAGAAAAAATAATATTCTTTTCAAGTTTCAGTATTGTAGTTATTGTGATATTTTTATTTTTAGCAAGAGACATAATTTTACGTAAAAAAACATCTTATGATAAAAAAGATTTAGGATCTAAACAAAATAAAACATTTGAAAAATATCATTCAGATTGGGGAGACGATTACGAAGAAATAGGAAAAAGAAAAAATACAAAGAAGAATCAAGAATTCAGAGAGGCTGCAAAAAATGATAGTCTTCCAAATTATTATGACGTGTTAGGAATTTCAAAAGAAGCAACTCAAAATGAAATTAAAATCAAATTCAGAGAACTTGCAAAGAAAACACATCCAGATAAAACAAAAGTTAATTCTGAAGAAAAAATGGCAGAGTTGAATAAAGCATATGAAGTGCTTTCAGATAAAGAACAAAGAGAAGCATATGATAGATATCTAAAAATCAATTAAAATGGTTTAATTTTATAATTATCATGCTAAGTTCAATAGAATCAGGGGTTTGAACGCTATTCGTTAGATTTGTAAACATCTCAACACATGTTTTCTTACCATCAGATTCAATTTCAGTAGTAATTTTTAATTCACCAAATTCAGTATTTGGACCAAGCATGTTGTTTGTCAATAATGGAATTACTGAAAGATCGTTAATCTCACCTTTGATTTTATATGCAAATTTATCTGAAAAATATACTCCACCTCTAGTTGTAGGTTTATTGACAGGAATTGATGAATGAATTATAGATACATGAGAGATATGGAAAAATCTTTCATTTAGATGAAGAGTGTATTCTAGAGAGTCATCATCATTGGAATCAATCAAAATTTTAAGCAAGTTGGGATTTACAGACACGCAAAAACTGCCGAATTACAATTCTATTGAATCTTTCTAAACAAAATAAAACAAAATAAAACCAAACAAAATAACAATAGAACATATTTAAAAATACCAAAAAAGATCATGGTATAATGCAAAAATTTGCAAATAGACATCCCATGAGAGCACAAATTCTCAAATTAATGGCAGAAAACGAGTTGACAGATGATTGTTTTGTAGAGATGTTAGATTATACTATTGATTTGTTTGAAAGTCAAGGATTAGGAAGTGATTATTATGGATACCACAATATCAATCATGAATTAGAAGTGACATATGTTTCACTTTTAGCTGCAAAACAAGAACAAGTCAAACTAACTAAAAATGATATCAAGTATCTCTATGTTGCAGCATTGTTTCATGATTTTGATCCTCAAAAAAGTGTAGATAAACCTCATGAAGAAAGTGTTTTAAAATTCATTTTGTTAGACAAAAAATTACAAGAATTATTAAAAATTGCAAATGTAGATTTAGAAATTATCAAAGTTTTGATTTTAAGAACAACATATCCTTGGATAGGGGAATTAAAAAGAAACGCTGAATCACAAATCAAAGAATGTTTCCTAAGTTCAGATTTGACAAGAAACGATCTTCAATTTCAACAACACATTATGAAAATGGGAGAATATCTATCAGTAGTAGATAGGGTTTGTGGTTATGCATTAGGAGATTTTGTAAAAGCAATGGAGATGGCAAAAATGAATGCACATGCTCTAGCATGGAGACCATCATTAATTGTAAGAAGTGCTGTTGCATATTTTGAGGAATTATTAAACAAAGAAACAGATATGGTGAAAGGAGTACTCAAAGTACTTTCAAATGAAATGAGAAAGAATTTTTTTGATACAGTTTTATCATTTATGAAGATCAGACAACAAGAAATAACAATTCAAGCTGATGTAGTATATGAAAATCTAAAACTAGTACCAACAATGGATTCAATGACAACAAGACAAGATCCAAAATATATCAAAGAATTGTATGAAATATTTTTAGAGTTACCAAGGCCACTACAATTTTCAAAAGAAGATTTTGATGAAACAATCAAAGATCCAAAAACAATCATCAATACTTTGAGATTGAATGGGAAAGATGGAGAAATTGTAGGATTTGCAAAGGGAGGGGCACTTGAAAAATATAATTTACGAGAAGAGATAAGGGATGAAAACTATGGGTTATCAAATACAATTTTTCTTGAACCAATTGCAGTAAAAATGGGGTATTGGGGACTAAAAGGAGGCAGTGAAATGAGACATTTGTTTATCATGCAAGCACATTCCATGAAATACAAATACATGACAAGTTTTGCGTTAAGAGAAGTAATTCAAGGAAGAATTAACAAAGAGCGAGCAGAGTTTGTTGAACAATTTGATCCAGAAAGATGGGATTATTACAGAATTCAAATATAGATTTTAGAAGGATGTAGTTAGATCAAAATTAAATAAAATTACAAATAAAAAATAAATGAAAATAATTATCAATACAAAAAATGTTGTTGTATAACGAAAATAATGGGATCAGAGATTTGCCAATTTGTAAAAAAAAATCAACTAGTTCTCGCTAATAGAACCTGAGCCTATGGAAATTATGACAATAGGATATTGTGTAAAGTGTCGAGACAAACGAGAAATCGGTAATGCTGGACCATACACCATGAAAAATGGCAAACCTGCAATCAAAGGGACATGTCCAACTTGTAGTACAGCCATTTTCAGAATCGGTAGAGGATAAAATTCTTAATAGAATTTTATAATTCTTCCCAAATTCATTAGGAATACCTCTCCAAAACAATTGTTTTGGAAGTAGGTCTTTTTCTAAAATTAAATTATTTAAAAAAATAGAGATTACTTTAGTCGCTTGTAGATCTCTTTGAACTCAGTGGAAAGATTGTATGCTATGTTAAGTAAATGTACTAGTTGATTCATGGATGTCTTATCTCGACTTAGTTGCCTCAAAATAGTCAAAGCTTTTTGAGGAGAATTTACAGACAAAGGATTTTGTCCAGACCATGTTTCAAAAGCACTTTCTACATCCAAGCTGAAATTTAATACAAATTCTTTCCATGTAGACATTGTATTTGATGCATTTTCAGGCAACAAAACACTAGATAATTCACGGAATTGATTTTTCCTATCTAAATACAACATATCTAGGGCCTGATGGATTTTTTCTTGTGTATAATGTTCTGAATTTAACATATACATTCCAGAAAGACTCATGATGAAATATACACATAATCAATGATAAATCAGGTAGTTGATTCTCTGAAAATTTGTTAAAAATAATCCAATAGAATTAACAGGTGTTAAGAAAATCAAAAGAATTATTCAATGAAATGCATTAAACAAGAGAGATTTAGAAATTTTTCAAATAGTTAAGAGGATCATGCAGAAAGTTCTGAAAATCTATTTTCAACATAATTCCAATTTACAACATTCCACCAAGCATTAACATAATCAAGTCTTTTATTTTGATATTTCAAATAATATGCATGTTCCCAAACGTCTAATCCAAGTAAAGGGATTTTTTGAAGAGTCCAAGGGCTAGTTTGATTGGGCGTAGTTATAATTTCAATTCTGTTATATGTTTGATTAAAAACTAACCAACACCAACCACTTCCTTGAATAGTAATTGCTTTATTAGAAAAAATTTTTTTAAAATTTTCAAAGTTATCAAAATAGACATCTATTGCATCTTCTAATTTTCCAGAAGGTATTACGTCACCATTAGGAGTCATAGTCTCCCAAAAGAGTTTGTGATTTTCAAAACCTCCACCAAAAAAATTGATGTTATTTCGACCAGATTCAGGAATTGAATTAAGATCAGATAAAATTGATGAAATGTATTTTGGGTGAGATTCACCGCCTATTTGTTCTAAAGATGTATTGAGACCATCAACATATGATTGATGATGTTTTTGATGATGTATTTTCATAGTGTCTGTATCAATAAAAGGTTCCAACTCATCATATTCATAGGGCAATCTAGGAAGTTCGTATCTAACCATGAAGGATAAATTACAAAATCCACATATATTCTACAAGAGAAAAATTTGAAAAGTAGATTAATCTCTAAATGAAAATAATAATATGAAAAAATTAGGCACAATTGATTTAGAAATTTTGGAATTAGCAATTAAAAACAACGACACATTTAATGAAAACAGTTTAGAAAGTTCAAATTTAAAAAGACTAGGAGTTGGAAAAATTTTAGATTCACTTGCATCATTAAAAGACAGAAAATTAATTTTGTTAAACAAAGATGGATCATTTTCAATTACAGATATTGCAAAAGAAATTCTTTGGAGTGATCACATTCCAGTTTGGGCAAAAATTTTACGATTATTACAAATAAAATCATGTGGAATTGAACAAATTTGTAATATTGTTAAAATGTCAAAGAACGAAATAGAAAAAGAAATTGAAGAGTTGAGGAAAAATCAATTTGTGTTAATGTCCCCACAAAGAATTGAAGATAAGATTGTAAAAATTTATGAGATACTTCCTGAAGGAATTCAAAAAATAGATCAAACAGAAAAAGATGGATTTGGAGGATCGAACACAAAAAAACCAGGCATAGAGATTACAAGTGTGATTGAAGAAATTAAAAAAGATGTGGACAGTTTACAAATTGAACAATTTGAAAAAGATAACATTGTTGAAAAATTATTTAAAATTAAAGAAAAATTAGAGATTTAAAAAAATGAATTAAACGTCAATTCCAGTAATAGTCCAATCAAGAGCTCTTAGAACACCTTGATAATATTTCATAGCATCCATAGAATCAGTTTGAACCAATCTTTCTTCAATGATCTTTCTATACTCATCAATTTCTTTTTCAGATTTCATGATATTGGAATAGATTTTCATTCTTTATCAGGGTATTGAGATAAAATACAAAAATGTACAAAATGTGAGCTATTACTGTAAAGAGAATGTAAAGAGAGAGTTATGAAAAAGAATAATCAAAACATTGTATTGAAAACTGAAAAACAAATTAAAAATTTACAAAAAGAGTTAGTCAAAACATTAAGAACAGATGAAGAACCATACTATGGTTTATCACTTGAAAGTTTTGTTTAAAAATGGAATTATTTAGAGCGAATTTTATCCTGTATTTGAGCTAAAATCAATTCTGCCTTGTCTTTATTTTCATAATTATCAACAGATTCATCAAGAATTGCATCAATCTCATAGCTTTTATCTACTAAAATATTTGCAACATGATCATCCAAAGTTCCACGTCCAATCAAGTAATATGCAAATACAGTATTTTTTTGACCGATTCTATGCAATCTATCTTCAGCTTGTCTATGAATTGCAGGACTCCAATCTAATTCTGCAAAAATAACATATTTTGCTTTTGTAAGATTAATACCAACATTTCCTGCACGAATTCCTGCTATCATTAATTTTGATTCACCTTTTTGAAATTTATCAATTTGATCCTGACGAACAGTATCAGTTTGACCGCCTATGATAGATACAGGAGAAAATTCTTGAAGACTTTCATGAAGTAGTTTATGAATTACTTTATGATGACAAAAGACAACAACACTTTCTTCAATTTCCATAATATTTTTTACAAAATTTATCACATGAGGTAATTTTGCAATACCAGCAACCTGTCTTTCACTTTGTATTGCACGATGATATGATGCAGATTTTGAAAATTCAGTTTCAGCTGTTTTTTGCTCTTCTTCGAGTTTTTTCCAAATCTTATCTAATTCTTCAAGATAATAATCAGTATCAGATGCAATTACCTCTTTATAGCGAACTTTGTCTTTGAGTTCTTTTAGAACATCAGATTTTTTCCGTCGAAGCATTACATGTTTTTGTAATTCATTTCTAAGAGAAGCACGTTTATTTTCTAAAACAATTGCTTTTCCTTTATCGTTAACATAACAAAAATAACCACAAAATTCTTTAAAACTCCCCAATAATCCAGGCTTTAAGATATCAACAATAGGCCAAATTTCAGAACCACGATTGTAAATAGGAGTACCTGAAAGTCCAATCCTATACAAAACAGAAGTTAATGCAGCCAATTTTTTTACCGATTTGTATTTTTGAGTAGTTTTTGACCTTAAATTATGAACTTCATCACAAACTAAAGTTTTAATTCCAACTTTAGATAAATCATCAAATCTTTTGAATAATAATTCATAGTTTATTACATAGATATCAGTTTTTGGAAGTTCTTTTGATTTTCCAGTTCGTATCAAAGTAACACTTGGTGAAAATGAATCAGTTATTCTACCGTTTCTGCTTTTCTTTTTTAGAAATTTTTCAATCTCTCTTTCCCAGTTATGCAAAGTTACCAATGGGGCAATAACAAGTAATGGAAAAGTTTGTTTTTCAGTTGCAACATAAGATAATGTTTGAACAGTTTTTCCTAAACCCATTTCATCAGCTAATAATGCATTACCAGAAGATTTTAGTAAAAAATCCAAGCCTTCTTTCTGAAAATTCAAAAGTTTTCCTCTAAACTGAGGACCGGTTTTTGCTCGTTTCAATTTATGTTTAATAGGAGGTAAAATTGGTTTTGTGGCATATGTTTTAACAATCTTTCTTTGCCACACAGACTTTGATAAAATGTCAAGAGGGTATCGATCAAGAATTAATTTAATTTGTTTTATATTTTCAATAGTATCAGGAACAATTACTTCATTAACATTTTCACCATACCATGCTTCAGTTACCAAACGTGTAATCATATTGACTGCACGATCACCAGTTATTTTCCAGCTCCAAATTTTTGAATATTTATCTAAAACGTACTCAAGTGTACCAATGTTTTCCAAGGATGTTTCCATAATTTATCGTTGCAAGCTTTTTTTGCCTTATGAATCTTTCAGGATATAGACGATCATTGAAATAGTTTTGAAAAATGTACAAGAGTTAAAATATAACAAAGTACCAAAATTTTAGAAAAAGTATCGATCACATTACAAATTTTAAACATATTCAAATCGAAATTTTAAGAACAAATAATGAAATAGAGTAATTTCTAAGAAATAGATATGGCTGAAGACGGTTTTTTCTGGATTTACCTCGTATTTTTCATGATTCCATTGGCAAGAATCATTCCACGTCTTGTAAGAAAATGGCAAAATAAAGGCAAATTTTCAACAAAAACACCTAATTTCCAAAATATATCTCAAGAAGGATTTGAAAAAATGTCAAATGTGGAAAATCTAAAAACGTTTGAAAAGACAGCATCGTTTGAAACTCCATTAAAAAAACCATTAGAAAAAGACATGGAAGTTTTAGATGAAATCAATAACGGTACTAAGGATTTTGATCAAATTCAAAAAAATTGTAAGATAAACAATAAAGAATTAGAAAAAATTTTAAAAAAATTTGAAGATAATGGATTAATGAGAGTCATCAAAAAAGAGGGAGTTAGAGGAAGTAAAATTGAATTACACCCTACTGAAAAAGGGTTCAAAAA
>CALBNQ010000058.1 GCA_937896495.1 uncultured archaeon
TTTCTGTACCAATCCTTGTGTTGATTCTATTGCAATTCCTTTCATTTTATCTGCCTTGGCCCAAGCATTAATTGCACTTTGATCTGCACCCATTATCTTTTCTTTGACTTCTTCAACGTGAACTAGTGATGGTAAATTACTCCATTGTCCCACAAGTACGGCATCCCCGACGTTTAGAGATGTCAATTGAGAGATTAATTCACGACTAGTTGACTCTGTAGCTGAGGCAATTTGCCTTTGATCATCTTCTTGAATAATTTTCATAATTGCAAATGAGCCCATTTGACTTAATACATTCAGGTCTACACTGCGTGGTCTTTGTGAGACAATTCCTAGACCCAAACCAAACTTTCTTCCTTCTCTGGCAATTTTTGCAGCCCAATATTTTGCACTGGTGTCGTGATCTTTTGGAATAAAGACATGAGCTTCTTCAATAATGACAAATACTGGTGAATTAAATTTGAAATTTCTCTTTCTCTTTGTTTTTCCATGTTGTGCAATACTTGCGTCTTTTCTATCTTTGAGTAACTGTTGTAAGTAAAATGCCAAAGCTACATTTGCTTGTTTTTCAGATAACTCTGAAATGTTTAGTACATTTGCACATCCTTCTTTGATAAAGCTAATTGGGTCTCCCATATCCGGATCTAGAATATCTTCAAATCTTCTTTGAGCATCTTCTACTATGTCTTGAACTCTATATGCTGAAGATCTAATCTCCTTGAGTTTATTGTCATCTGAATTAATAATAGAATCAACTTCATTCTCTAATCTCTTCCAAAATTCACTTGATTTTTTTACATTTTCTGTAAATGCCATTCTTAATACTCTTTGTTGAACAGTTGCACTTTCTCTAATCTCTAATACATCTGAGAGTTGTTCAGAATCTAACAATCTTGGATTTATTTTTGCGTCAATTACGTTAATTCGTGGAATGTTTAAGCTAGTGTAATCATTATGATAATCAAAAATTATTACAGTGCCTTTTAATTTTGAAATTTGTTTTGTAACTAACGACACTAAATTACTTTTCCCCATTCCTGTCATTGCTAAAATTCCTAAATGTCTAGAAACTATTTTATCTAAATTCACTTTGGCATCAATTGATTTATTTCGTAATAGATTTCCAATGCTAACCCACCCTTCTTTTTTAGGACTGAAAATTTCCTCCAAGTCTTGCTTACTCGGTAAAGTGATTTCTGTGCCTGGAATTGGTGGTATTGCGGGTATTATTGATTGTCCTTTTCTTAGATTTTCTAAGAACCCCAAAATTCCAATATGTGCCGTAAAAGTTTTATCTCTTGTATTTAATTCTGCAATTTCTGTACTTTCAGATGCTTCATCAAAATTCTTTACATCTGTAAATGCTGCACTTGACACTGTGGATCTTTCTACCAATCCCAGAATTTCCCCTTCATCTGAACTGATTTTGATATACTCTCCTACTGATAATGCTCTTGAAGTAATTGCGGTAACAAATGTTGGTTTTGATTCTCCAATAACAAACCCTAAACTCATCCTAGAACCTCTCGTGAACCTATTTCATTACTTAAACCTAACAAGCTTACCATCTTTGCAAGTTCTTTATCAGATATTTTACAGTTATTATGTGCCAACTTTAATGCATATGGATATCCTCCAACACTGGTTTTGTATAATTTATTCATGATTGATTTAATTTCAGATTCATCATGATGATCTCCTAAAAATTCTAATTTAATAATTGGTGTGGAGTCACTTAATCTCACAAATGTAGATGAGATGATTTTATCTGAACCATATTTTTTTTCTACAAAAATTTTACTGAATCCTGAATTGTTTGTTACGTGATTATAATAGAAAATATCTCCTGCAAGGGATCCTAATTTTTCAAATTGTTTTTTTGTATTTGATGTCTTGGCAATGAAAACCACATTATCTTTCTTTTTCATTATTCTAACAATTGTTGATCCTAGATTTGCCTGTCTAGTCATTAATTGAGAATGCAGTGAACCATCCATCAAAACCATGTCTACTTCATCTATTGTTTTTTCACAAGCTTCAATCTCCATTTTACTGGCAACACTTGATATGTCATCTGCAGAACCTAATCCTGATTTATGAAGATCAACTAAAATTTCCCCGTTGGATTTGATTGAGACTGCAGTTGTAGCCCATAATTCAATTCCTTGAAATTTTGTATTGTTAAAACTTGAATCAATACCTGCAGTAACCACTTCTTCTTTTGTAGGCGTGAATTCTACCCAATTATTACGTGCTTTTTGTAGAATCTGCTCAAATTTTGGACCTTTGAGAATTGATAACATTTTGTCTCGATTAATTATAGCATCTTTGTAGACTGTATTGAGCACAACAATACTT
>CALBNQ010000059.1 GCA_937896495.1 uncultured archaeon
CCTAGAAAGAGTCTAGATGAATACGAAAAATAGATGTTTAGATATAATTTATAAAAAATTATACATAAAACTATTTTTTCTAGTATTGTATATTTTCAATATATGGGATTATTTGGATCAAATAAAAATAATTTAAAATGTAAAAAATGTGGGACAGTTCTTTCTGATTCAAATAGATTGAAAAAACATCAAGAAAAAGCACATAATAAGAAAAAAGAAAAATGCAGGGCATGTGATACAGAATTTGATACTCAAGAAGAGTTAAGAAAACATAAGAAAAATTGTAAATGAAGATTTTGAAAATTAATTAGATTTTTTTTGGTGAACGTTTGAGTGCTTTTTCTATAGATTCTAGATTTTTAATTTCATTTTTAGAATTCATTGAAAGTGTTTGTATCATTTCTGGACCTAGTTGAACAGATTGTTGAGGTAAAATTTCTAAAAATTTTTCTAAACCTTTTTTATAATTAGTGATTAATTCTAATCCTTCCTCAAGAGTCATAAAGATTGTAAAATTACCTAATATTCAAAGATTTTAAATTTAAAAATATTTTAAATAACTTTATAGGCTTAAATTTTAACAGTTGTTTTGATTTGAATACTGCTGAAAAAGTAAATTTGATTAAAGACTCTCCAACAACAGATGAAATTGTAACTGAAGAAGAGTTAACTAAATTATTTGATAAAAATTCTTCGCCAAATCATTACATCGGTTTAGAAATTTCTGGTTTTTTACATCTAGGTAGTTTAATCAGCACTGGTTTCAAAATTAATGATTTTATTAAGACTGGAGTAAATTGTACAATTTTTCTTGCAGACTGGCATACAGTTATCAACGATAAACTAGGTGGTGATTGGAATACAATTTCTAAAGTTTCAAAATATTATCAAGATGCTTTCAAATTAGTTTGTCCAGATGCAAAAATTGTTTTAGGTTCAGAGTTATATGAAAAAAATCCAGAGTACTGGTCAGATCTTGTAAAATTTACAAAACATATGTCATTGAAAAGAACTATGAGAACTCTGACAATTATGGGGCGTTCAGAAAGTGATGAAAAAATTGATGTTGCCAGATTACTTTATCCTGCAATGCAAGCAGTTGATATTCATTATTTGGATGTAGATATAGCACATGCTGGAATGGATCAAAGAAAAATACACATGTTAGTTAGAGAAATTTTTCCTAAAATGAAATGGAAAGTTCCAGTTTCTGTTCATCATAAATTACTTCCAGG
>CALBNQ010000060.1 GCA_937896495.1 uncultured archaeon
ATATGACCTCCATTTCAATTCTAATTTGTGATTTGAGATGTAAAATATTTCTCATCACTTCACTTTCCTGGTGTATTTTTAATTATAATAATTTTAGTTGAAATGTTTAAAATCTGTACATTTCTAAAATAATTTATGACTAGTGAAACTGAATCAAAAATTCAAAAATCACAGTTGTCTAATCTTGAATTAATTGAACATTTTAGAGAAAAATGTAAAATCTGTGGTCATCATAGAATTATGCATAATGAATTAGGAACATGTGAAGGTGTGATGAATAAACCTTGTAATTCTGGTTGTGATTTGTTTGAATCTGAATGATTGGGCATCCCATTTCTAAAAAATATAATTCTTTAATAACAATCATGTTGGTAATAATTTGTGAGAGATTTTGAACCTGACGATGAATCTATATCTCCTACTTTTTATGAACCCTTAGATTCTCCAAACGATTTTGAACCTGAATTACCCAATCAATTACTTGATTATGTTTTGAGAAACGTCACTTCTGAAACTATTGATCCTAATTTGTTTACTGTAATGGCAAAAAGACGTTCTACTAGAAAATTTTCTGACAAACCAGTTGAAACTGTAAAAATTGATAAAATAATTGCTGCAGCAGACACTGCCCCTACTGCTGGAAATTATCAAGGTTTTGAAATTTTTTATGTAAAAAGCCCTGAAAAGAAAAAATTACTTGTTGATGCGTGTAATAAACAACCTTATGTAAATTCCCCTGTTGTTTTGATTTTTTGTAAAAATCCATCACGAGTTAAACTTGATTTTCCTGATTATGTCTTGAGAAAATTTGCAATTCAAGATGCAACTCTTGCTGCAGGATATTCTCAACTTGCTGCACAGGCATTAGGTCTAAGTTCGATTTGGATAGGAATGTTTGATGAACAAAAAGTAATGGATATTATAGGAACTGATCTTACTCCATCATCTGTATTATGTATTGGATATCCAAAACAGAATAAATTCCCAAAACCTAGACGTAATCTGAAAGACTTGGTACATGTAGTTTGGTAACTTGTCTTAAATTCTTCTGATTTAAATAATCAACAATATTTCTAATCCTTATGACTGATGCATATGTTATGTTAAATTGTGAATTGGGTGCAGAGGAAAAAATTATTGATGCATTGCGAGAAATCGAACAAGTGGCAGATGTTTTTGAAACTATTGGAACTCATGATATGATGGTAAAATTACAAGCAGAAAATTTTGAGAAAATAAGAGAAGTTGTTTCTTGGAATATTCAAAAATTACCTAAAGTCCGTTCTACATCTACTTTGATTAAAAAAGAATAATTCTTACGTCTATTCAAAAAAATCATTGAAATTGACTATTAAAACATAATTAAGATCTATATCTTCTATAACTTATGACTGAAGAAAAAAATGAAATTGAAAAACTCATTGATACTATGAT
>CALBNQ010000061.1 GCA_937896495.1 uncultured archaeon
TACTTGTAACAATACTAGAATAGAATGCATTAATTTTTTCTCTAGGATCAATTTGTATAGAATACAAAACAATTCTTGCTTCTTCAAATGTATTTGCTTTGAAGAATGCATTTATCCCATCTTCAACATGTATTGTTTCAAAAGAACTTTCAGTTTGAGGATTAAACCCAGTTACAAAAGATTGAGCTAAATTAATCATGGAACGTATATCTCCACGAGATTTATCAATAACTTTAATCAAAGAACCAGGACTTAATGTTACGTTTTCTTTTTTTAAAATATTTTTAAGATAAACATGTAGTAAACGAGGAGGAATTTTTTTGAAAGAAATTATTTTAACTGTTTTTTTGATATTTTTCATTTTTTCTAATGTGTCATCATTAGCAGCTAAAACAATTGGTACAGTAGGATTTTTTAGAATGTCAACAAGTGCTGCGGCACCACCATAATCACTTCGTCCATGAATACCATCAACCTCATCTACAAAAATCATAGGAGTACCTAAAACACTAACATTTCCTAACACAGGAGTCAAGATTTCGTTGATTCTAGATTTACTTCTAACATCACTTGCATTAAGACCAATCATATCATATCCAAATTGCTTAGCAACAAGAAAAGCCATGGTTGTTTTTCCAATACCTGGAGGTCCGACTAAAAGTAATGGTTTGGTACCCTTTTTCCATTTTGTAAACCATTCCATAATTTCACTACGAGATTCTTCATTTCCAACCATATCAGAAATAATTCTAGGCCGATATTTTTCAGACCACATCAATTGGATCACTTGGGAAGTTTAGATTCAAATTCTGACCATTTATTGGCCTTTTGTAGATGATTGAACCAATATTGATTATAATGTTCAACCGTCAAAAATAAAAATTCTAAAAATTCTTTATGAGAAAATCCTTCAGGCAATAATTCAAGAGTTAAACGTGCATCTTGTAAATACAAATTACTTTTTTCAAGAGTTACATCAAATCCTTTTTTCACATTGTTTGATAATAAAGAATAGTAAAGAGGCCAAGAGGGGATTTTTACAAATCCATTTTTAATTGAATCTTCAATTTCATTTCCACATCCAACACCTTCTGCAGCTCTTGCCATTCCTAAATAAAAAATTTCACCTAATGGTCTTTCTGCTAAAGCCATGTTTCTACCAGCAGTACCCATTACTGCACGATATTTTTTATAAGACAAAGTCATTTCTTCTTCTGTAATCATTGTTGATTTTGATTTTAATTTCTCATCCAGATACTGTCCAATTCTAGCATCCTTGAAACCTTCTTCAAATTCTTTCAAAACTTGTTCACCACCTTTTGAAATTTTATTCCTAGCTAATTTCAAAATATATGGATTCATTAATTTGTAATCATCTAGAT
>CALBNQ010000062.1 GCA_937896495.1 uncultured archaeon
ATGTCAGACGCATCATGTGGTTGTGCAGCACAAGCAGAAAATAATACTGAATGTGATTGTACAATGCAAGGAGAATGTTACTGTGACTCTACCTGTGATTGTAAACAGGATGTTTGTAAAAACGCAGAACATTAAGTAATTTTTTACTTATTTTTCTTTTTTTTGATCACTCGTCTTCTTGTTCAAATCCCCAAGATTTTACCAATTCTTTTTGGAATTTGTCTGATTGTTTTTCATCTAATGCAAACCCACAATTTTTATGAGTTGGAACTACTGCCATACCGTCTAGCTTGAATTCTACTTCATACAGGTGAACTTTTGAACATTCGCACATTGCTGAAATTTATCAAATTTTCCTCTATATTTGCTTATTCGATTTATCCTTTATCAAAATTTTTCTTATTTTATTTATCATGAATAACGTTTAACTATCTGTTTTTCTAATTTTTTTTTAGATTTGAAAGCAATATTTTTTGTATTACCCATAATTCTTACATTATTTTTAGGATCTTTTCTTATCTCTCCTTCATTTGCACAGGTTCAATCTGGTGGTGTCGATAAAGAAGGTACTTGGTATGTTGGTGAAGGTCTCAAACATGGTGATTTCTTTTCATATTCTGTATGTCATGTAGATTACAAAGAATGCACTCAATTTGAAATGGATATGTGGATAAAAGGTGATGTTCAAAGTGGGAGTGAAAGTAAGTGGTTAGCTGAAGTTGTTGTTTATGATGGAAATAAACGAATTGTAGGTGAAATGGAATTAGGAAAAATTGCTCCAGAACCAACTGGTGGAAGCGAAGAACTAAGTGTTTATCGTGGTGCATTCAAGTCATCTGTTGCATGGTTATCTGCATTTGCAACATCTGATGGAAGTAAAGGTGGAAAGGGTCCAAAAGAATTCAGTTCAGTATCGTGGGGCAAAATTGGAAACATTGGTGGAGAACAAGTAATTCCAAAAGCACTTGAAACAATAACAATCCCTTCAGGAACTTGGGACACCGTTTTAATTTCCTGGAAAACTGGAGGTGCTACTAGTGATGTCTGGATTGTGGATGATTTTCCATTCCCAATTAAAGCCTCAACTTTAACACATGTTTCTGAAGGTATTCCTCCACCTGAATACAAATTTGAATTATTAGATTACAAAGAAAATGTATCTGAAAGTCCATTTGAAGGAATTACATCTACTGCTGATGAATTTTCATCTAAAGGATGTGAAACAAATTTTGAAAAAAGTACTAGTATAAAGAAACCCACTCACAACTATCAGTACCAAGTTTATGTTTTCTATGGTCCTGAAGAACCAATTCAAGGATGTGAAATGGAATTGATTATCAAATTTATTAGTAAATACGATGACACTGAATTTTTGAATCAAGTTCAGTATGATTTCCTAGTTGTCGATGAAAATTTGACCCCTCAACGTTCAATTGCTCAAGAAGAGGGAAGAAACTTTTTGTATTCTCCATCTGGATTAGCCTCTATTGATATTGTTGTAAAAGAAGAACCTGGTGATGCACATTATGTCATCTGGGTTTATGGTTTAGCTCCTGAAGGAATTGTACCTTCAGGTACAGCTGATTATCTAGAAATTATTATTCCTGTATATGCTCCTGATGGAACTCCTACTTCGACGATTACTCCCTCCGTAGAACCTCCAACTGAAATTCCATCTTGGATTAAAAACAATGCTGGTTGGTGGGCAGACGG
>CALBNQ010000063.1 GCA_937896495.1 uncultured archaeon
ATGTATTTAACCGTGAAATCTCAATCCAATCACTATGGTAGTAGACAACAAAGGAACCATAACATATGTTCAATTACTTAAAGAAGATCTTGTTATAATCAGATTTGTCCCTAATGAAGGACCTGTTCCAGAATACAAAGCAGGACAATTCATCACATTGGGATTACCCAATCCTGCAGAAAATGGGAAAATTGTTAGGCGTGCATATTCTATTGCATCACATCCTGAAAATAGAGATTATGTTGAATTAGTTATAAGATGGGTTAGAAAACCACTTCCAGGAAGATTAACTACACAATTATTTAATGCAAAAGAAGGGGATGAAATTTTGTGGTTAAAACCAACAGGTAGAGCATTATTAATTAGTGAAGAAATGTCAAATGGTGAAAAAGATAACAGAAGGATAATCTGTATAGGTGGAGGAACAGGTCTTGCACCATTTGTAAGTTTTGCACAGCACCTACATGATTCAGAAGATAAAAGAGAGATTGTTGTATTACATGGTGCAAGTTATGTTGATGAATTAAGTTACAAAGATTTGCTAACTAATCTTGAAAATGAAAGTATTGAAAGAGGGAAAGATGAATGGAATTTCAAATATAGAGCGGCAATCAGTAGACCTCAAGAATGGTTTAACAGATCATGGGCAGGTCAAATTGGCAGGGTTGAAACATTTCTAAGACCAAGAGACGGAGGAATGTCACCATTAGAAGAATTGATTGGAGATAAAATCACCAAAGAGAATACAATTTTCTATGTTTGTGGATGGCAAGGAACAATTGATGGTGTAATGGACTTTTTGAATCCAAAAGGATTTGTAACAGAACATGATAAACGTGAAGATGGGAGTTTCGAAGTAAAATTTGAATCATATGGATAAAATTTTCAAAACAAAGTAAATTTACTAAAATTAATCATTGAAATATAAGAATTATTCAGGTATTCTAATTGATTACTGCCCTATACCTTGCACATCTAAATCCTGTGACAAAAGCTCACATAGAAATTATTTCAGATCTAAAAAAAGAAGCAGATGTTGTAAAGGTCATGCCAGTAGTTTTCAAAGATGGCAATAAAGAAGTTAACAGTAAAAGTTTTCCATTCAATTTTAAAATAAGAAAGAAAATGTTGGAATCGGTATTTGGAAATTCAATTCAAGTAACTGATGATTATGCATTTTTAGCACCATTCAAAAAATATTTGCCACCATTAGTTAGAAGAAGATCATGGAAGTTAAGGAAACAAATACTTGATGGTGTTAAAGGAGATTATTTTTCATATACAGGGGATAAAGCTGAAGGATACATGTTAAAGATGTACAGATTAAAACCAAAAATTGGAGAAAGAAAATCGCTTTCAGCATCGTCGGTTAAAGAAAAATTGTACGATAGCGCACTTGGAAATAAAACATCTTGGAAAAATGATGTTCCAGAAAGCATAATTGAAATAATTGAAGATGAATGGGATACAGTAGAAAAATTTGCAAAAATTGAAGATCAGACCACTAGAATTGTGGGAATGAAATTTCCTAAAGAAGGATATTCAAAATAAATAGAGATTAATACACATGCAATAAAATTTTTCTATGAAACTTCCACTCTCAAAATATGTTTGGTTTGATAAAAAATTTATTCTAACTGAAAAAGCACAAGTTCCAATTACTACACATGCAATTCATTATGGAACATCAATATTTGAAGGGATTAGAGCATATTGGAATGGAAAAAATCTCAATGTATTTAGATTAAATGAACATGTTAAAAGATTTAGAAGATCTGGGCAATTTTATAATATTTCACTTAACTATTCAGATAAGGAAATTATAAATGCAGTTGTGGAAATTTGCAAAAAAAATAATATAAAAAAATCGTGTTACATAAGACCATTTTATTTTGTTGGAGAATATGGAATCAATCTACATGTAACTGAAAAAGCACCAACAAATGTTGCAATTTTTACATTTCCTTTTGGAGATTTATTTAATAAAAATGGGATAAGTGCAGGAGTTGTATCTTGGA
>CALBNQ010000064.1 GCA_937896495.1 uncultured archaeon
GGTTTAGATATCATTTTTAAAAAAAAGTCAAACTTGTACTCAAAATAGTTATTCATTAATTGAAATAACACCTAATCCTATTGATTTTTGTGAGAATTTTTATTTTTACCTTGTTATTGTTGGTATTAATTCCTATTAACACCGCTGTATTTGCTCAGACCTCTCATACCATTACAATTCCTAGTGGCTCATTATACTCAAGTTCTTCATATTTTTGGGTAAACGAACTTACAGGTGATACCACTGGTGAAATAACAATATCTCCTGGTGATACAATTACTTGGATTAATGAAGATTCTGCATTTCATACTGTGACTTCAGTTGATTCGTTAGGAAATATTGATGGAATTTTTGATAGCAGCTTTATCCGCTCAGGTGACTCTTATTCTAAAGAATTTACCGATGTTGGTGATTTTTATTATTTTTGTGACAATAACCATCCTTGGATGACTGGTGTGGTTCATGTGGTAAATTCTAATACACGTTTAATTGAAAATGTGGGTTCTGAATTTAATGATGGGTTGGGTTTTAACGTAGAATATATTTTGGATGTGCCACTTGAAAATAATGTGCTAATTGATGATGTAAAAAATACTCTTACTTTTACGATTTCAAAAGATACTAAAAATTCTCAAATTGTTTTCATTTTACCTGTTGAATTAATTGAGAATCCTAGTATTGTTTGGGTAGATGGGGATGTGGTGGATATGACATTAACCTCTACAGAAATCAATACTCGAATAATTGTCCCTCTTGATGCTAATTCCAAAGAAATCAAAATTATGGGTTCTTATGTAATTCCTGAATTTGGATTCTTAACCATTGGCATTCTAAGTATTGGTATATTTTCTAGTTTATTTTTAATTCGTTCAAAGTTTTTGATGCTGTGATTTTACAACGATCTTTACAATTGTGAAAAAAAATCCAATTTTTTTAACGAGTTTTTGGTTCTGATACCGTCTCTTTTTTATTTTTATTTTGTATATTAATTTCTGAGAACCTCTAGTCTGGTGGTCAAAAATTGCGAGAGTCTCCCCTCATATGCAATTAGTAAAGGCCATCACTCTTAGACGTACTTATTTTTTTGTTTGATTTTTGAGTGATTTTGTAAATGATGTAATTTTTGATTCTAGTTTTGAGTAAGGTGTTTTTTCAATTAGTTTGAGATATGCACTACCTACAATTACTGCATCTGCTCCTGCTTTGATGTATTTTTTCACATCCTCTGGAGTTGAAACTCCAAACCCTACCCCTATTGGAATTTTCCCTTTGGTTTGTTTTTTGACGTTTTTAATTGCGTTAATTGTGTATGATTTGATTCCTGTTTTTACTCCTGTAGTGCCATAAACTGCAACAAGATACAAAAACCCTGATGTTGCCTTTGAGATTTTATCTATTCTCTTTTTACTGGTGTTAGGTGAAATTAGAAAAATTGTATCTGCATTATTCTTTGCTGCTTGTAAATATTCACTTGATTCTTCAATTGACATATCTGGTAAAATGAATCCATCGATTCCAGCTCTTTTAGCTTCGGCGATAAATTTTGAATATCCTTTGTTGTATAGGATATTGGTATATGTCATGAGTACTAGTGGGATGTTTGTTTCTTTTCTAATTTTTCTAACTAGTGAAAAAAATTTTGCAATATTTGTTCCCTTTTGTAATGATATGGTACTGGCATTTTGAATTACTGGACCGTCAGCTAGAGGATCTGAAAATGGAAAACCTAATTCAATAATATCTACCCCTCCCTTTACTAATCCTTTGACTGTTGTAATGGTAGATTTTTCATTTGGAAATCCTGCCATAATATATGCAATCAGGGCTTTTTCATTTTGAGATTCAAGTGCTGTAAATTTATCTTTAATTCTTGTCATTTATTCATCGACTAACGAGTGTTATCAGATATAATTAAAACCGTTTCTACATGAATTGTTTCATGATTTGTAATGAAAAATTATTTTATGGTATATTCTTGTAATTTACAGATTATGTTTGAATTATTCCTTGTTCCACTAGGTATTGTATACCGTTAACAAATGCCTCATCATCTATGATGCCTTCTGCCCACCAACC
>CALBNQ010000065.1 GCA_937896495.1 uncultured archaeon
CATTCAAAAAAAGATAAAAGTAGTTCATTATTGTAATTTTTTTATGAGTCGAATTTGTACAAAATGTAAAAACTCTATTCCTGATACTGAAAATCTTGGAGTTGTTGCTGAAAAATATCCTACTTGTAACAAATGCTGGGCCGAATGGAAAGAATACCAAATCATGGTAATGAATGAAATGAAACTTGACATGTCTATGCTTGATCATAGAAAATTACTAAAAAAACATGAAAAAATCTTTGTAGGTGTTTTATCTCCTGAAGGTGAAGTAATTGATTTTACTGATGAAGATAATAGAAAACCTGATGAGCCTGTAAATAATTAAAATTTCAAGTGTTTTTTAGCATTATCTGGCACTATAACTAGTATCCTTCTTTTTTGTTCTGTATCTAACCCGTTGATTATTTTTTTAATTGTATTGGATATGACTTCTTTTTCATTTTCATCTAATGTCAAAAATATCTCTAAAATTCCATCTAAATTAAATAAAATAAGTTTTTGAGGGTTTTTTGAAATTTCATCGATATATGCTAAAAATAACCCTTCTCTTTGTTCTTCTGAAAGTGAAGCCAAAATTTTTAGCCATGTTTTAAACAATTTTGCAAAATTTGGAAATGGAATTGTTGGTCCTGCTTCTAATGCATTATTAATTACTTCATCTTGATCTGGTTTTGATAATGAAAAAAACTCCATCATTCTTTTTTTCAAAATTGGGTTTCTTAGAAAATCTGGAAGATTAGCTAAATTTACAATGATGTTTCCAGCAAAATTTTCTCCAACCATCGATCTAAGAAAATCCATGTTAGATATAAAATCATGTGGAAACACTTTAGCTTAAATAAACGAAATAGAGTTTTACAATATGACATCAACTGTTGTTGTTGGCGGCTTTTTTGGGGATGAGGGTAAAGGAAAAATTATCTCCTATTTGGCAATTAATGATAATCCAAAAATTATAGTTCGTGGTGGTGCTGGCCCAAATGCTGGACATACTATTAGGGATGGAGATAAAGTTTACAAAGTTCGAATGTTGCCAAGTGGATTTTTGAATAAAAATGCCAAAGTTATGATTGGACCTGGAGTTGTAATTAATCCTGACGTTCTAAAAAAAGAAATTGACGATTTTGATGTATCTGGACGTTCCTTTATTGACAAACATTGTGGAGTAATTGAAGAAACCCATCTAACTCGTGATTCTAAAGGTGAATTAAAAGAAAAAATTGGTAGTACTGGTTCTGGTACTGGACCCGCTAATGCAGACAGAGCAATGAGAGTTTTGAATTTGGCCAAAGATTTTGATTCCTTATCTTCTCTTATTACTGATGTTCCTCAAGAGATTAATTCTGCACTTGATGCAAATGAAAATGTCCTTATTGAAGGCACACAAGGAACCTTTCTTTCTTTATGGCATGGAACATACCCATTTGTTACCTCAAAAGATGTTACTGCATCTGGAATATGTGCTGATATTGGAATTGGACCTACTAAAGTGGATGAAGTAATTGTTGTTTTCAAATCATATGTTACCCGTGTAGGTACTGGTCCACTTGAAAAAGAACTTTCTTTAGAAGAGGCAGAGAAAAAGGGATGGTCTGAATTTGGAACTGTAACTGGTCGTCAGAGACGTGCTGCTGATTTTGATTTTGATTTAGCTAGGCGTGCAATTATGCTTAATGGTGCCACCCAGGTTTCAATTACAAAATTAGATGTATTATTTTCAGATTGTGCAGGAAAAACTTTGTATGATGATTTATCTGAGGCTGCAAAATCATTCATAAAAAATATTGAAGATGAACTAAATACACCTGTAACAATAATTGGAACTGGTCCAGCTGTTAATGATGTTATAGATAGAAGATCTTAGGCTCTATTTTTTTGGATAAGTTTAATTTGATAATCTGTTAGAAATCTTCGTGGATAAATTACAAAGTTCTTCTAGTGATAAATTACCACGCTATGTTCAAGTAAATTCAACTTTAGAATTTTCTAGGCTTGTATGTGCTTTAGAACGTGCACCACGTGTTTCTTTTTTACATGATCATAATGGACAAAAGATTTTATCAGTTCAAATGGATGTTCTCAAAGAAAAACCTATTGTGTACTATACTCCTTTAGATCATAATGGTCATTACCTGTGTTATGGATTAAAAGGTGGAAAAGAAGAATCAGAAATTGTCGATACAACTTCTGATTCTAGTAAACTTTATTCTCCAATTATTCGAATCAAATCTCTTCCTAAAACTTTGAAACCTGGAAATGGAACTCTTGATAGATATCAACCCATTGAATTAGAAGACGTTTCTAGTCTTGCAAAACTTACTTGGGGTTTTGATGAAATTCCTTTTCCATTGTTTTTATTCCCTCATAATGATAAATGGCTTTTGGGAGTTTTTATGAATTTTAATGATGAGGGAACTTCTTATTATTGTCATGTTGTTTTAAACAACGATCCCAGTAAACCATTTCTAAAATTTTCGTCTACTAATGGAATTAATCCTACTTTTGTAGAAAACCCTTCTGAACATGGTTATTCTTATATCAAAATTATAAAATTAAAAGAGACACACCCTTTAGTTGATTATGGCCACCTTCAAAACTAGATTATTTAACATCTCAAAAGCCAACGGGAAGGTGATTCTTGCAAATGACTATGATATTTCAGTAAAAAATTTAGAAAGTAAAACTATTCAAAATATTAAAAAATTACACCCATATTTGTGTGGAATTAAATTAAATTTTCATTTACTTTTACCTTTGAGTGGAAAAGAAATTATTAAAATTAACAAAACAGCTCATAGATATGGATTACAAACCATTGCAGATATCAAATTAAATGATATTGGAAACACTAATCGTGTAACAACTGAAAATTTATGGAACTTGGGATTTGATGCAGTAATCGCTAATCCCATAATGGGATTAGATAGTCTAAAAAATTTAGTAAAATCTGCACATCAAAATCAGAAAGGCGTAATCACTTTATGTCATATGAGTGCACCTGAGGCAAAATTATCTTATGATATGGAAATAAAAATGAAAAAGAAACAACAACTATATCAATTATTTCTTGATTGGGCATTAACTGCAAAAGTTGATGGTATAGTAGTGGGTGCAACTTTTCCAAAAATTATTCAATATTGTTCAAAAAAAGCAGGAAAGAATTTGAGTATTTTCTCTCCAGGGGTTGGAACTCAAGGTGGAAATGCACGTGATGTTATTTCACATGGAAGTAATTATCTAATTGTTGGGAGAACTATATTGAATTCAAAAACACCAATAGATACAGCAAAAGAATTACATTTACAAAGTTTTGGTAAGTAGCATTTGTGCTTTTGTTAAAACTGTTTTTGCATTATCAAATGTTGTTTTTTCCATCGCTTCATTATAATTCACCCATGTGTAATTGAGATGTTCATGTGATATCTTAGCTTCTTTGGTTTTAGTTTCAGCTAAAAAAAATACAACCTTTTTTTGAACTAATTCTCTTTTCCATTGAAAATCATATTCAATCCATTCTTCAAAATTCTCTAAAAATGTAATGTCTGTTATTCCTGTTTCTTCTTTTGTCTCTCTAATTGCTGTTTCATGAGTTGACTCACCTTTTTCCATTTTTCCTTTCACAAAATCCCAATGCCCCGAGGGATAGTGTAATAATAAAAATAACTTTTCTAAATTTTCTTTTCTAAATAATACAATCCCTGCTGATGTTTCTCTAATCATTTTCCTAACCTTCTTTTTCTTTCTTGAAAAGTTCTAATTGCTCTCATCAAATCAATTTTCCTAAATTCTGGCCAAAAAATATCCATAAATACTAATTCACTGTATGCACTTTGCCACATCAAAAAACCACTTAATCTTTTTTCTCCTGATGTACGTAAAATCATATCTGGAGATGATTGTGGTAAATATGATGTATACAGATTTGATTCTATTTCCTTTTTATTAATATCTGCAATACTTAGTGAACCGTCTTTGATTTTTTTACCCATTTTTTTAATTGCATCTACCAATTCATTTTGTCCACCATATGCTAATGCAATATTTAGAAAATGATTATCATAATTTTTTGTGACATCATCTAATTTTTTTAAAATTTCTTTAATTGAATCAGGCAACAATTCAATTCTCCCAATACCTGTAACTCTCATTTTGCATCTATGAATTCTTGGATCATTGTATAACTTTTCAAGTCTCATATGGATTAATTCATACAAATGTTCTAACTCATCATCATTTCTATCCAAATTTTCTGATGAAAGTGCATATAATGTTACAATTTTAATATTGAATTCTTCACACCAATCCAGAAGATTTTCAACAGCATCTGCTCCTTTATGATGACCTTTTTTTGTAACTGCCAAATGCATTCTTGCCCATCGTCTATTACCATCTAAAATTAAAGCTACATGATTTGGAATATCTCCACTTTTAACTTCATTTTCCAATTTTTTCCCATAAACTTTGTAAATTCCTGAAATTTGAAAAATAATATCCTTTATTTTACTGATTTCTTAACGCCTCTGATTATTGATAAAATATAGATGATATCAGTGTTATTTGACTCATTTTACTTATTTTTTTTAATCTGAAATCATTTCTTGATCTTTATTTTTTCTATATTTCTTAAAGAGAATTGTTGCTGAAATTAAGGTAACAGCTAATCCTCCTAAAAGTGGTGGAATCAAAGTCAATGAATTATCATCAAAAATCATGATGTTTGTAAACTGTAAAATTATTGGATATAACGCTCCTAAAACAATTATTCTTAAAATGTCACTAATTTGTCTTGGAATTCCGCCAATCCAATTACTTAGTAATGTTCCTACAAATATTGCACCTATACCAATCCATAAAATTGGTAATATGCCTGCAACAAATTGTCCTATAACAATTTTATCTGAAATTTTTACAATGAACTCTTCATTTGATTGCACCAATTCTGAATCAATTGCACCAATTCCAGCTGGAACGGATGAAAGAATCAATAATATGCCTGCAACCATAGTAAACATTCTGATAAAACCCATCGGTGTAGGTTTTGACCAACTTGACCATACTCTGTCAATGTCAAAAGCTCTAATCAAAAATGCTCCACCTAAAATACTTACAAGTACTGCAAAAATTTCTGCAGTGTATCCAAATACGGTTGCTATTCCTCCAATCAGTAAAAGAATTCCTGGAACTCCTAAAAAGAATTTTGAATATTTTGAATCATAAGCAATCATTTTAAGATATTTTCCAAAAACTGCATAAGAATATTCTACACTTCTACTAACTTTCATTACAACGCGTTGAACTGATACTACTGGTAGAACATTTTGAATAACTGGAATGACACTTTCATCATCTTCTCCATCTGAAACAATAACTGCACCATTGGCAGGAAAAATTTCTAATGTTTTTTTTGTTTCTAAAAGAATTTTTTCATCTGCTTGTACTCCTCGGTCTTGTACTCCTGCAACTGTAACTACTTCTACTTGATACCCTTTACTTACTAAATCCTCATATGTTTTAATTGCTGCAAAAATAGAATTTGAATCTGCATCTTCGGGATCTTCTAATGCTAATCTTTGTGCTGCTTCAATACATCTATCTCTCCCTATTACTGGTGTAACTATTCCTGTTTTTTCTCCAACATCATTATCTCTATCAACACAAATTACAAGTAATTTATTAGCTGTAGATGCATTGACATCTTTTTCTACCTTACCTGTTTGATGTGACATTCTACTTTTAGAATATGATTACTTTTTAATGATTCTCTGTATCTGTAATTTGCTAAATTGTGTTTTGAGGCTAGTTGGGTCTATTTTGATCTGAAATTTGCACCAATTCTTTGAATTCTTCTTTTAATGATTCGATTTTTTCTATTGTATCAGTTAATTCTTCATGGGTACTTTCTTTTTCAATTAAATCAGCTAATACTTTAGTCTCCCCCACATATGCATTGAATTTTTTCATAGCATCCATGTAATTGATGTAACTATCTTGCCATTTTTCAGGTGGTTTTGATGTTACAAATTCACTAATTTGTGAAGTGATTTGTGATGTTGTCACATCTGCAATTGTGTTATATTCATTTGGATTTATCTTACCATTTATGAGATTTTGATATTCTATGTTAATTGATTCCTCTAAAATTTCATGAATATTTTTAACACCATCAATATATTCATCATAATTTGTTACAACAAATGTTGTCTCATTATTTTCTGGAATCATCCAAATCAAAAAACTTGCACCCGTGATAATGCCTAAAATAATTACTGTAACCATTACTCCCTTTTTAGATGCCATAGTTTTTGTCATAATTAAGGCGTTTATAATTGATAATCTTTCTAAAAATACATGATTATTTGAAAAATGACCTCTAAAACATACTACTTTGTTTATTTTATGACCCAATTTTAAATTTTTTTTGAATATCTAAAATTTCATAATCTTTGTTTTTGAACGTCTAAAACCCCTTTTACATCTAGTATGTAGTTAATTATTTTTCACATCCTCTTCCTAAATACAACTAAGTTTGAAAAATTTCAGAATGGTTACAGCATATTGCGTAAAATGCAGAGAAAAAAGGGACATTAAAGATCCCAAAGAAACTAAACTAAAGAATGGACGTCCTGCCGTTAAAGGCACATGTCCAGAATGTGGAACTAATGTTTTCCGAATTGGTGCAATGCCAAAGGAATAATCTCAAAAAAATCCACAAGACTTCTATTTTTCAAAACCAATATAGGGTATGGTCTACACAATTTTTCAGTGACTAAATCAGACTATGAAAAATTACTTAAACGAATTGAAGATAAATTAGGTGATCCAACTAAAGATACTTCTGAACGATTTGAACTCCCTATTGTCGATGTAATGTGGGAAGGACAAAAGACGTTTTTACGAAACTTTTCTGAATTTCCAAAAAAACTAAGAAGAGATCCTGATAAAGTATTACAATACCTCTCCAAAGAGTTTGCAGTTCCAGCAGAAAGGTTGGGAGACAAGGCAATGTTTGTAGGCCGTAGGGCACCTGATGATTTTACTCGGTTGTTTCAAATTTATGTCAAAGATTATCTTGAGTGCCCAACATGTAAAAGTCCTGATACAAAAATTCTAAAAGAAAATAGAATCTCATTTTTAATTTGTGAAGCATGTGGAGCAAAATCTACTTTGAAAGGCAAATATGCATGATGCCATTTTCTGTTCGTGTAAGTAATTTTCAAAATAATACAACTTTGAATATCTGTGATGCTGAATTATTAGGGAAAACAATTGTACAAGATGAATTAACTATGAATATCACTGAGAGTTACTATGGGGAAAAATTTATTGAAAGAGAAGAAGCAAAATTATTATTAAAAAATTCATCTGTAATCAATATGGTTGGAAAAGAAACTGTTTCTTTATCTATAGAATTAGGCATCGGTAATGAAAATGGAATCAAGATGATTTCAGATATTCCATTTTTGCTTGTTTTTAAAATGTAATATGTTTTCATTATACAATTATTTTATATCTACAAAGAAATTCATTTTATTTAGTATGTGGAATGTTATATAATGACTGATATTCTTAGTAGGAAATTAGAATCTAAAATTGATAATAAATTAAACTCAAAATCTAAAAGAAAACATTTGGAAGATGGTTTTAAAAAAGGCAAAGTAATCAATGAAGTTTTAGATAAACCTACTGTAATGACTTTGTATAAAATGATTACAGATCATGTTATTGCTTATGTTAATGGTTCTGTAAGTGCTGGAAAAGAATCTGTTGTTTTTTGGGGAGTTGCTGATGATGATACTGATGTTGCATTAAAAATTTATTTGGTTAGTACTTCTAATTTTAAAAAACGTGAACCCTATCTAACAGGTGATCCTAGATTTCGTCATGTCAAAAAAGGTACAAAAAATTTAGTCTATTTATGGGCAAAAAAAGAATATCGTAATTTGTCTCAATGCTATGATGTTGGTATACCTGTACCTCGACCTCTATATGTCACAAATAATGTACTTGCCATGGATTTTGTAGGTGTTAATGGTTCACCTTGTAGGTCTTTACTAGTCTCAAATGTGGAACAAAACGACTATGAACAAGCAATATCTTTAATTCGAGATATTTATGATAAAGCAAAATTAGTTCATGGTGATTTTTCAGAATATAATATTTTTAAAACTGATGATGGATTAGTTGTGTTTGATTTAGGTTCTGCAGTTGATCTTAGACATCCAAATTCTAAAGAATTTCTTAAAAGAGACATTAATAACATTACAAGATTCTTTAAGAAAAAAGGTATGATCGTTGAAGATTCTAATGATGTATTTGAGGATATTGTAAATGAGCTTTGAAAAGTTAATTCGTATACCTAATGATCGAATAGGTGCTTTAATTGGAAAATCTGGCAATGTTAAAGATTCAATTGAAAAATCTTGTTATGTTTCAATTGATATTGACGGTGATAATGGTGAAGTTTTTATAAAATCTGTTGGTGATGTTGAAAAAATGCAACCATTCAAAGCAATGGAAATTGTTAGTGCAATTGGAAGAGGATTTTCCCCTGACAATGCAATGACTTTGTTGGATGGTGAAAATACTTTACATGTAATTGATCTTAGAGAATTTGCTGGAAAATCTAATGCAAATGTTGAAAGGATAAAAGGGAGGATCATTGGAGAAGGAGGCAGAGCAAGAAAAAATATGGAGAATCTTACTAGTACACATATTTCAGTTTATGGACGAACAGTTTCAATTATTGGAGATGCAAGTAAACTTAGATTAGTTGTTGATGCAATATCTACTATTTCTAATGGTGGCATGCATGGTGCAGTTTATGATAAATTAGAATCTGCAAATAGAAGAACAAAACAAGAAAAAATGCAATTATGGGAAGATCAAGATGTCTTCTATTAAGGAAAAATTTAATCAAATTTCACCCAGTGAATTTTTTTACAGTAATCGTGATTTAGCAGGATTTAGTAACCCTACTCGTTCATTATACACTGCAGTTAGAGAATTTGTTGAAAATGCTTTGGATGCATGTGATCAAAAAGGAATTTTACCTGATGTTCATTTAACCATCAAAGCAGTTGATCCTGAAAAATCAGATCCTAAACCATACATTTTGACTGTAAAAGATAATGGTCCAGGCATTGATGCTGAGCATATTCCTTTAGCATTTGGAACTGTTCTTTATGGTTCAAAATTTGGTCTTAAACAAGCTAGAGGAATGTTTGGATTGGGAGCTACTATGGCAATTTTGTATGGTCAAATTACAACAAACAAACCTGTGACTGTAAAAAGTTCTTCTGATGCAAAAACCCAAAATCAATTTGAAATTTTGTTAGATATTCAGAAAAACAAACCAGTAATTGTAAAACACACTACAAAAGAAATTTCAAAAAAAGGACTTAGTGTAAGTATTTGTTTAGAAGGTGATTATTCTAAGGCAGGAAACAAAATTAGAGATTATGTTTATGAAACCTCCTTGATCACTCCTTATGCTTCAATTACTTTTGATGATCCTAAAGGACAAAAATTTAGTCATCCTAGATTTGTAAAAGATATCCCTGCACCTCCAACAATAATTAGACCTCACCCTCATGGGATTGATGTTGAACGAATTCGACGAATGATAGTTGAATCACAATTTGAAATTCCCACAATTGATGACACAATGATTGAAAAAGTCAGAAAGGATTTGGGTTTATCCAAAAAAATTCTTAGTTTTACTTCAATAATGGATAAAGCAAAGAAAAAATGGAAAACACTTCCACGTCAAGTTAGAGTTGTAATTGCTCTAATGTCTTTTCTAAAAATGGATTTTGAAAAATTAAACAAAATTAGAATTGAAGATCTTGATATACCTAACAAAAAATTGTTTTATTGGGATTTTGGTGATTCTCAATCAAAATCTGTTGACATGGATCCTGAAAGTCAATATTACAAACAACTGACAAATACTGTTCAAGGTGAACCTCTAACCACATTTTTAACAAAAAGATTTCAACGTGTAGGTCCTACAACTGCTCTTAAATTTGCAGCATTTGCTAAATTAAAACCTGAAAAAAGAATGGGAACTCTAACCAACCAAGAACTTGTCAATCTGAGTGATGCACTTCAGAAATTTGATGATTTCATGGCTCCTGATTCAAGTTGTTTGGCCCCTCTAGGTGCTGAACCATTAGAAAAAGGAATTAAAAAATTCTTTAATCCTGATTTTGTCGCTGTAGTTCAACGTCCTGCCTCTGCTTATTCTGGATTTCCTTTCATCATTGAGATGGGAATCGCTTATGGCGGTGATATAAAATCTGGTGGACCTCATGTTTATCGATATGCAAATAGAATTCCATTACTATATGATGAAGGTAGTGATGTTGTGATTAAAGTTGTGAACGATACTGATTGGGGAAGATACAAGGTAAAAGGTGAACCACCTTTCATCATTGTTTCTCATATTTGTTCAACTAGAATTCCATACAAGACTGCTGGAAAAGAAAATGTTGCTGATAGACAAGAAATAGAACGTGAGTTAAGATTAGCATTACAATTTTTATCAAGAAAATTGGCGTCATTTATGTCAAAAAGAGGTCAAGCTGAAATGGCAAAAAAGCGAGCTAATCTTTATGCAAAATATATTCCAATGATTGCAGAATTTTGTACAGAACTTTCTGGAAAGAAAAAAGAACCAAATTATAAGAAAATGTTGGAAACTGAAATTGCATCTGAAACTAAAAAAGCAGTAAAGGAGGAAAATGAAATTGGCAACAAGTAAAAAACAAAAAGAAAATAAAATTAAATCTCGAAGCAAAAAAGCCGATGATAAACAAAAAACTATTCTTGAAATGCTCAAAAGTCATGGTGCAAAAATATATGATGATCTAGATAATGGCCAATTCCCAAAATTTTCAATTCCTAGTAGGTCTGTAAGTAATATTGTTTATGATAAAAAACTTCGACAATATGTTTTAGGTAACAACGCTGCTTTGAGAAGTTCTCGAAATTCAGCACAATTAAGATCATTTACACAATTAATGTGGTTGGCATTTTTTGCAAATAGGTTAACTAATGAAAGAAAATCATCAACTTTGAGAGATGTTTATTACTCCTCACAGGCTTTTGCTGTTGAATTTGAGGACCAGTCTGAATCTGATAACATCATTGTAGATTTAGAGGCTGTTACATCTAGAGCTCGAGAAGATTTCCATATTTTTCCTGAAGAACGAAGTTCTATTTTTGGAGATTTGAATATTGAATATACTATTCCTGGTTACGAGGGCAAGACAATGAATTTGGCTAACCATCCTGATGGATATTCTATAGGTCCTAGTTTGACAACTGCAGAATTAGTTGATACAAGTGCTGAAATTGTAATTGCCATTGAGAAGGGTGGTCTATTTACAAGATTTGTTGAAGAACAAGTTGATAAAAAATTCAAATCTATTATCATTAATACTGGTGGACAAGCACCACGCTCCACTAGAACTTTATTGAAAAGACTTCATGATGAAATGAAATTACCTGTCATCTGTCTAACTGATGGTGATGTGTATGGAGAACATATTGCAATGGTGATTAAATCTGGTTCAGCAAATGCTGCACATCTTAGAGAATTAACTGTTCCAGATGCAAAATGGGTTGGTGTTTGGGCAACTGATATTGAAAAATATAAACTACCTACAATTCCAATGACTGAATCTGATATCAAGAGATGTTATGATCTTAAAAAAGATCCTAGATATCAAGATGGCATTTGGAAAAAAGAGTTGGATGTATTTTTGAGACTAAAAAGAAAAGCAGAATTGGAGGCTTTTTCAAAATATGGTCTTACTAACATTACTGATAAATATTTACCACAAAAATTAGAATTAGCAAAAAGTCTTTAATTATTTTATTCTAAGTGTCAATACACCATTTCTATATTTAAAATCAAAAATTTGCATACTGTTTGCACCTTCAATTGGAATCTCTTTTGAAAACCCCATTGTTCCACGTACATACAACATTCCATCCACTAATCTTACTGCAATTTTATCTTCAGGACCTGGAACTTCTGCCACAAACACAAATTCACCTTCATTTTTTATTAGATCATACACCCAATTTTTTACTTCTTGCTCTCTTGATTGTGTGTATTGAGGTTTTTGCTCTTTTGCCATTTTCTTTAGAACTTTAACCCAATAAAACATTGTAACTGCTGCAGCACCAATTAAAATAAAATTTACAAAACCTGAATCTGCTCTTTGTGTCATGATGTATATAATTCCTAAAAACAAAATTACCGCAATTGGAATGATGAAATTTAATGATTGTTCGTTTGAATATGTTCCTTTATAGCTTGACAAACAGTGTAAATTTCAATCTGCCAAATATAAAGTCTCTTTGATTTTTATTGTCATTTTTAATATTTGTAATATTGACTCATGATGAAAAATCAAAATTTTCAATTAAAGAAATTATTTTAAGAGGATCGCTCATCGCAGTCATTATATCCATTCCTTCATTGTTTGCATTTGTAATTACTTGGATGATTCTTGATGATTTAACGTCTAGTGTAATTATAGGAGTGTTAATTCATTTTATTTTGATGGGATTTTCTTTGAAAATATCTAAAAAACTACTGGTGAAATAATTTATTTACAGAACACTTTATTGCCCAATATTTTATTTCACACATATGGATTATACTCAAGTAGAACAAAATCTAGTCTCTGAACTAAAATTAGATCTAATTAATTCTAGAGTATATCTGCTTGTAACTTGTAATGGTAAAATGTCTGGAAAAACTATTGCAGAAAAACTAAAAATTTCTTTAGATGATGCAAAAAAAGCATCTAAAGAACTTATGATTTTGGGTGCATTTATTGATATTTCTGAAACTGAATTTGAGGCTATGCACCCACGATTCACAGCAGTAAACATGTATCGACGAATGTGTGAGCGAGAAAATATTGAATTTAAGAGAAATAAAATAGTTGATAGTATAGGTGTATTTTTAGAAAAACCTTATGAGGATGCAAGAACTAAATAATGCAAAAATTGGTGAACAACATTGGATATTGATACTGAAACCTGCAAACATCAACCTGTCTATTTTGGTGTAGTAAACATCAGCATAGATGAAAAAACAATAGGTTCTGTTGATGTATGGAGATGTGGTGTTTGCAAGAAACGTTTTTGTGAAGAAAAGCAACTTGGAATTGAAGAGTTAGCTGATCTTGTGGGAATGCCAAAAATTGACGCTGATGCGAAATGGGCAGTCAGTGTTTGTAAGTTACAACAAGGAAAATACAAATGGAAATTAGTTAAACTAAAGGAAAATGGGGAAATTAAACATGAATGTTTGGATGAACAAATTATTCCATTAAAGACAAATAATTTTAAAATTGAAGATGATAAACATTGGAGCTTTTTAATTGATGATAACATTAACAAGGTTGTAGAGATTTAGTCTCTAAAATGGATCTTAAAGTTCACATAAATAATATTCATGGTAGTCAAATGGCTGCAAAAATTACTGGAAAATTTACAATAGATGAAAATGATTTTCGTTTTACTGCAATTGCATTTGGTAGAATTGGAGGACAAAACGTTGGTGCAAAACTCTCTAGTACTACTGAAAAAGAATTAAAAAAATTAGGATATGATGTAGATGATGTAATCATGACTTTACAAAATAATTTACTTCAAGGTGACTTGACTGTACCTGAGGGTCTCAAAAAAGAATCATTTGTTGATGATTAGAACTCTGCTTCTTCTAATGCTTTAGCACAAGAACAACTTCTAGTTTTGGGAATTTTATCTATTAATTCTGTTAACACTTTTTTTGTTTTTTCTACATTTTTTGATAATGTCGCTATTACTTCTTTTGCAGTAACTGGTTTTTCTGCCCATACATCATAATCTGTAACTGTTGAAATAGATGCATAACACATCTGTGCTTCTCTTGCTAGTTGACATTCTGGAACAAGTGTCATTCCAATTATGTCTGCACCAGTAGTTCTAAAAAATTTTGATTCTGCTTTTGTTGAAAATCGAGGCCCTTCAATGCACACATATGTACAATCTTTATGCATTTTCAAATCCTGATTAATTGTAACATTGAGAATCGATGTTTGCAATTCTGGACAAAATGGATCAGCTACTGAAATGTGTATGACTTTACCATTATCTGAAAATGAACCATCTCTTGATTTTGTAAAATCCAAAAATTGTGTTGGTAAAGCAAAATGTCCTGGTTCAAATTCCTCTTTTAAACTTCCAACCGCTGATGGTGCAATGATTCTTGAAATTCCTAATTCTTTGAATGCCCAAATATTTGCTTTAAAATTAATTTTATGTGGTGGAATTGAATGTTTTTTCCCATGTCTTGGAAGAAATGCAATTTTTCTTCCTTTGAAAGTTCCAATAGTAATTGTATCTGAAGGTTTTCCATATGGTGTATCCATATCAATTTCTTGAGTATCTTCAAGTAATCCTGAATCATATATTCCAGTTCCTCCAAAAATCCCTATTTCTACATCTTTCTCCATTAGTATTTCACCAATGATTTACAATTGTATTTGCTTATCCCTTTGATTCCGTCTAACCCTGTTAATTCTATAATGAATGCAAATCCTGTAATTTCACCGCCTATTTTTTCAATTAATTTTGCAGATGCTTTTGCAGTACCTCCTGTTGCAAGCAAGTCATCGCAAATGAGAACTTTTTCTCCTTCTTTGATGATGTCCTTTTGAATTTCTATTGTATCTTTTCCATACTCAATTGTATATGCTAATTTTGTTGTTTTTCCAGGTAATTTTCCTGCTTTTCTAATCATTACCATCCCTTTATTGTATCTGGATGCTAAGATACTGGCAAGAATGAACCCTCTTGATTCTATTCCTGCAAAGACATCAATATCTTTCGGATGAAAATATTTTGAAAATTCATCAGCAACCATAGATAATGCTGAAGGATCTTTTAAAATTGGACTAAAATCTCTAAATAAAATTCCCTTTTTAGGAAAATTTGGGTATTCTGAAATTTTTTCTTTAAGATTCATGTTGTTGACTCAATTAAGTAAAATAAAATTGTTTGAAATTATTGAATTTCAAAATTTAATTGTGTGGAACCATGTCCATCTTTTGCAATAATTGTATACGTTCCCTTATCGATATTTTTAGGTATTACCCAAGGCAAATTGATTATGCCCTCATTTGATGCTGAAACTGCCGTTATCGCCGAATTGTGAACATGATAGATGCGTCCGGGAAATCGTTTTTTAGCAGCTTCCAGCGGGCCGGTCACCAGAAAATCCACATTTCCCGGTGCCAGAACCGTCGGGATGCCCGCCGAAAGGGCCGCTTTTCCGCGATCTGCCCCCGCGTCATAATCTCCACCGAAAAAATGATCTGTCAGTTCGTGAAGTGACAGGTCCACCACCGCAAACGGACGTTCATTTTCTACCATCTCGTCCATTGCCTGTCCTCCGGCACCCACAGTATGAAAAACCACCGGCTCCATGCCGTCCGCCAGCAGGTGGGTGCGAACCTTTTTTATACAGGATTCAGTGGTTCCCAGGGTTGACAGAAGGACCAGTGCCTTGTCATTGGAAACCCCCTTTATCGGGTGTCGGACCATCCCGGCTATGGCCATGGCGCCATTATGG
>CALBNQ010000066.1 GCA_937896495.1 uncultured archaeon
CTTCAACATCATCCAAATTAATCACCTTGGAGGACTCCAATATTCTTCAACATTATTAGAATTTTCAGTTGAAACAAGAATACGTTTACCGCATTTGAAACATTGCCATAAAAAATTATTATCTTTTTTAGTTTGGTATTGCATAGGGAGTAAACAAGTACTACAATTTAATACGTCAGGAAAAGAGTCATCAGCCAAAGGAACTTCAATCATATGATCAAAGAGATTGACAAAGTATAAAATCCATATTAAAAAATCAATTTGACAAAATCAAAGCAAAAATAAATTAGTGTTTAAACAGAAGATGAATTATGAATATTCTTTCAATTGGAGGATCAGATCCATCAACAGGTGCAGGGATACAAAGTGATATCAAAACATTTTCATCGTTAAATGTACATGTGTTAACAGTGATTACAGCAATTACAAGTCAAAATACTTCAAGTTTTGAAATGACAGAACCAGTATCAGAAAAAATTTTAGAAAGTCAAATACAATCAGTGATGTCAGATTTTAAAATTGATGGGATAAAAATTGGAATGGTCTACAATTCAAAGATTATAAGAACCATACACAAACAATTAAAAAAAATTAAGGTTCCAGTAATTGTTGATCCAGTTATCAAATCTACAACCAAAGGAATATTATTAAAAAAATCAGCAATTAGAGATTTTCAAAAATTTATCATTCCACTTGCTACAATTATTACACCAAATGAATTAGAAGCCAAAATATTATCAAATAATGACGTCAATTCAACAATATCACCTCAAAAAATGGCAACAAAAATTCAAAAAATGGGTTCGAAGAATGTGGTGATTACAGGAATTAAAACAAAAGAAAAAGAAATATCAGATTTTGTTCTAGAAGGAAATGATAGTTATTTAATTTCTGGAGAGCAGATTAACAGTACTAATCATGGAAGTGGTGATAAATATTCAGCAGCAATAATTTTTTCATATATCAAAAATAAAAATATTCGAAAATCAATGAAATTTGCCAAACAGTTCACACAAAAATCTATCAAAAATGCTAAAAAAAGAGGTAAAGGCATCCCAATTACAGAAATTAAAAAACAAAATAATATTACAGATGAGTTAACAAATGCAATTAACAAATTTGTAGAGATTAAAAATATCCATAAAAACATACCAGAATGTCAAACTAATTTTGTTTTTTCTAAACAAAAACCAAAATCAATAAATGACATAGTAGGAATATCTGGAAGAATTGTTAAAGCTGGAAAAAAAGTAATTGTTGCAGGAGATTTAGAATACGGAGGTTCAAAACATGTTGCAACAGCAGTGTTAGCAATGAATAAAAAATCATCAAAAATTTGTTCTGCAATCAATATAAAATATCAGAACAATACAATTTCAAATATCAAAAAATCAAAAATGGTTGTAAGTTGTTATGATAGAAGCAAAGAATCAAAATATACCAAAACTAGAAAATCATCAATAGAATGGGGAATAAAAAGTGCAATTAAAAATTCAGAAAAGACACCAGATATTATTTTCCACAAAGGAGATGTTGGAAAAGAGCCAATGATAATTGTTTTTGGGAAAAATCCAAAGGATGTATTGAGTAAAGTGTTGAAGATTGTATGAAAAAATTCTGACAAATTTATCCTTGAACATAAATACTCAAATTTGAAATAACGTTTGTGAAAGCAGTTATTCTAGCCGGAGGATTAGGAACAAGGTTAAGACCATTAACTAATGATAAACCAAAACCTATGTTGCCAGTTGGAGAAAAACCAATTTTAGAACATTTGATAAATTGGACAAAAAAAGGAGGCGTCAAATCGATAGTTTTGTGTGTGAGTTATCTAAGAAAAACAATTGAAGAATATTTTGAAGAAGGTGAAAAGTTTGGAGTTAAAATTGAATATGCAATTTCAGATAAACCACTTGCTACAGCTGGTCAATTAAAAACTGCTGAAGAATTTATCGATAATGATTTTGTTTGTATGTATGGAGATTCAATTTTTAATTTTAATTTAAAAAATATGATAAAACAACATTCAACAAAAAAATCTTTTATCACAATGGGTCTAAATGAATATAAAACAAATTTACCATATGGCATAATTGAAACTTCTAAAAATGGTAGAGTAAAAAATTGGAATGAAAAACCAGAAATCAAAGCAAATGTAAACATGGGTTGCTACATTATGAATTCAAAAATATTTGATTTAATTCCAAAAAATAAATCATATGGAATGGATGATGCAATTAAAAAAGCAATGAAACAAAATGAAAAAGTAGACAGTTTCATTACAAAAAAAGGATTTACAGATATTGGTAACAAAGAATCATACAAAAAAGCATGTGATGAGTACGATAAAAAATCAGGAAAGATTAGAAATGAATGAACCTATCATAAGAGAATTGGAAGAGGATGATTTAACGAAAGGGTTTCTCAATACATTGGATTCATTAAGAAAAACCAGTAATTTGAGTAACGGTAAAGCTATAGAGATTTATAAAAAAATTAGAACAAACCCAGAACACCACATTATTGTTGCAGAAATAGAAGGGATGATTGTTGGGACTACAACATTACTAATTGAGCCAAAATTCATTCATGATGGAGGATTAGTGGGACATATAGAAGATGTTGCAGTAGATAAAAAATTCCAAGGGCAAAAAATAGGTGAGAAAGTTATCAAATACTCATTAGAATTTGCAAAAAATCAAGGATGTTATAAAACAATTTTAGACTGTACAGATAATGTAAAAAAATTTTATGAAAAAATTGGATTCAAAAATATGGGAAACGAATTAAGATTTGATCATAATTAAAAATATTCTTTTTTAGGACGAACTTTTTTGAGTTTAGTCAAATAAGCACCAACACCAATTACAACAAAAGATAACACCATAAACATGACAGGAACATATTCTACAATATCTGTAATATACTTCTCATCAATTTCATCTAACATCAAATAGCATACAGTCATTCCAGATAGTAAAATAATTCCACCTGCAATTATCATTCCACCAATTTGTCTCGAACCATATCGTTTAGTCATGATGTAAGGAACTGCAGCTAGAATTCCAGCAGGGGCAACACCTATTGAAATGAATTGAAATATTTTAGAATCAAACCAAGAATCATCAATGATTGCATTTTCAGGAGGATTAATCACATAACTGTAAATAGAGATCATTTCACCGACAAACATTGCAAACAAAGCAAGACTTGTAACGGCAAGCCATTTTTCAAGTCCCATAAATTTCAAAATAAACAATTGGTAAATAAACTATTCAAAAAATTATTCAATGCCGACTAGATTAGCTAGTTCTTTTCTACAAGATATTCCAAGTTTTTCTGCAGCCTGTTCAGGAGAAATATCATTCAGATAAATTCCAAAACCGCGCTCTAATCCAGTATTTGTTTTTGTTATAGGATATACTTCAATATGCCAATGAATTTGTCGACTATTTTTCTTTTCAGGAGATAAATGAAATGCAAAATTAAATGAAACGTTTTTGATAGTTTTTGATAAACCGCCTAAGGTTGATCTTAGAATCAAAGACAAGTCATTGATTTCTTTTTGAGAAATTTTTGAAAAACTTGTTGTGTGTTTTTTAGGAGAAATCCAAAATTCATAAGGAGATGAAGGAGCCCAAGGACAAAATGCTACAAAACCTTCAGTTTGAAGAATTTGTCGCGGACCACCAATTTCATCATTTACAGTTTGGCACATATGACAAATACCTTTTTCATTTAGAATTTTGTGTGATGCCTCAGCCTCTTCTTCAATTATTGGAGGAATAGTAGAGAATGTTAAGAGGTTCAAATGAGGATGAGGGTTAGTATTTCCAGATAATTCTCCTTGATCACCATAAATGGAAACATAAGTAACACCTTTCTGAGTATAGAGCCATCTAAGACGATCTTGAACAACTACCAAAACATTTGACCATTGTTCAGTTTCAAGAGTTGAAAAAGTATCTTTAGGATCAGGCGATGCAACAACAACATAATGAAATCCATATGAGGGTTCACTGTAAAAAGGACGGTCACTGTAAGAATTTTCAGCGTCAACAGACATGATAGGATTTTTACTTTCAAAAACTCTGATAGACCAATCAGTTACATAATTATCTTCATCATCTTGAAGACGTTGTAACATTCCATCTTTTGCAACAAGTGATAAAATAGAAGGGTTTGTCATAGATTCATTCCCAGGAGCAAAAGGAGATTTTTTAGGATCAGTGATTTTCTCATTACTTTTTGAGACAATCATAAAACGCTCAGAAACATAATCTTTACGCATTGCACCCATAACAACAATCGATATCAGATGTATGTTAAAGTGTTTACTAAAATTTAAAATGAAAATCAAAAATTATGTAAATCAATATTTGTTAAAACAAAAAAAACACTTTCAAAAAATAAAAAAACCGTGGATTTTTGATCGCAAATTATGTTGCAAGATTTAAAATAAAGAAGTAAAGTTTCGTTAAACAGAGATTAAATGAATAATTCTGATGTTCACATGATCTATGTTTTGTTAGATGGTGTAGGAGATCTTCCTCATCCAGATTTAGACGGAAAGACACCATTAGAGGCTGCAAAAACTCCAATTTTAGATAAAATTGCAAGCAACGGAGCAATAGGTGAAGTCATTTCAGTAGGAAAAGGGATTGCACCAGAATCAGATATTGCAGTATTCAACATGTTAGGGTACAAATTTAATCATGCAGATTATGTAGGTAGAGGAGTAATTGAAGCAATAGGAATAGGTATTGATTTTAAAGATGGTGATTTGGCATTAAGAGGGAATTTTTCCACACTTAACGATGAAAATGAAATAATAGACAGAAGAGCAGGAAGACAAATTGCAAAAGAAGATGCAGAAGGAGTTGCAAAAGAAATTGAAGAAAAAATAAAATTTTCAAATCCAGATACAACAGTTGTCGTATCTCCAACAATAGGACACAGAGTAACAGTTAGAATTAGAACTAACTCACAAAAATTATCTTCAAGAATCACCAATACAGACCCAGCTTATAGCAATATTGGAGGAATGGGAGTAGCAAAAGCTGTAGGAGATGTAATGAAAATTGAAAAATGTTTACCATTAGAAGATGTTGAAAATACAAAAATAACTGCAAACATAGTAAATGAATTTTCTGAACAATCAACCAAGATTTTAAGAGACAGTCAAGTAAATAAAAAAAGAAAAGATGAAAAGAAAAAAGAGCTTAGTTGTATTTTACTTAGAGATGCAGGGAACAAATTTCCAGATGTGATTCCAATTAATGAAAGATATGGCATGGAGTTTTCATGTATTGTAGATATGCCAGTTGAGCTTGGAATTTCAGACGTTCTAAAAATGAAAGCATTTGAAGCTGGGGGGTTGACAGATTATGAAGAAAAAGCAAGAGTTGCTGCAAAAGCAATGGACACTCAAAATTCAATATACGTTCACTTGAAAGGACCAGATGAATTTGGCCACGACGGAGATGCAATTGGAAAAATGAAAAATATTGAAGAAATTGATCAGAGATTCTTTAAAACATTAATAGAAAATATTGATTCAAGTAAAGTTGCAATAGTTATTTCAGCTGATCACTCTACACCATGTATCAATAAAGGACATAGTGATGATCCAGTTCCAATTTTAGTTTCAGGAGATTTTATAAAAAAAGATGGAACAACTAGAATGACTGAAGAACAAGCCAAGAAAGGGAGTATAGGTTTACTTCAGGGTGCAGAAGTAGTGTCTAAATCTTTAGAATTAATTAAATTTCAAAAATAGTCAAAGTATTTGCTTGTTGCATTTCAACTGCCTTTTTTCTCAATCTGTCAACATCTATTGAATGATACATAGAAGGTGAAGTACCTAACTTTTCTAATACTCGCCTAAGCATTCCAAGTCCAATTTTAAGATCATCTTCTTGTGCATGGGCAAAGGCTACGGCAAATA
>CALBNQ010000067.1 GCA_937896495.1 uncultured archaeon
TACAAATTATTTGTAACTGAATTCCCTAAAAAAAATTATAATCTTGTTGATTATATTCAAGGGAGAGTACATTTTGCATTACTTGATCAGATGAAACTCATGACTACTTCAGGTATGTCAAAAATACAAATCAAAAAAATCGTTCTTTCAAACGTCACTGAAATTATTGATAATTTTGAACCTAAAAAATCAAAAAGTTCTTGATTCCAATTTTCCTGATTCTACCATGATTATTTTATGACATTGACAGTAGCAGTTTGTATGTGGCATATCGTTGTCATTTCTAAATTTACATTCTTTTGTATGTTCTATTAATGACATTTTTTGATTTTCCCTACTATTCTTTTGTAGGATCACGACTCAATATGTTTAGTACATGCTGTACAATCTGTTTTTGACCTCCTTCATGAAGATCCATTCTTACTGCATCTGAACCCATACTAACAAAAATTAAGTTCTCCTCACCTAATGGGAAAGTAATTCTTGTAATTTTCTCAAATGCTGCAACTGCGTACAATCCTTTTCCAATTTTTGGGCTCAGTTCTTTTCTTCCTTTCCATGCAATTGCTGCTCTTCTAAGTGATGCTTCTGTTTCTTCTTGAGACAAATAGTTTGTAATTGCTTCTCTGTGACTTGTTGTAAGGATACTTCCTTCAAGATCTGTTACTATACTATGTCTGATGTTTACATCTGAATCCATGATTCTCTTTAAGAGATTCTCAAAATTCATACCTATAATACATCAAAATATTACTTAAGTAATTCCAAATAATTGTCAAAATCATACAAAAAAGTACTCTTTCTGGATTTCAAAGTCATTGTTTGTATATGTACAATTTGACTTTAGTTTACTCTTCTGAGATTAACCAAGAAACTCCGATTACTTCTTCCCATGATGTTTGGTTATTGCTATCTTCCATAGAGTGAGTAAGAAAAATTTCTATTTAACAAACATGAACGATTCATCAGTATCAATTCTATGAATCATTTGATAGTGATTCTTTATATTGAATTTAAGTTATCTGTTGTACCCGACCACAGATGATTGATGATTCAATTTTTTTGAATCTCATCATTTTCTTTTTTTTGATTTGCAATTCTTTCAAAATAGAACTCTTGTTTTTTCAAATCTTTTTCAGAAATTATTCTACATTTTCTCATAGGTACTAACTTTGAAATTTCTTCATATGTTCGAATATCTAGAGCGTCTTTTGCATATGCAATTTGTAAAAGAGTCGATTTGTCCTCGATTATGATTTTTGTGTATTCATACCCACTACTTTGCCTCATTCCAGTTCTAAACAACCCGATTCGTTTATCACTTTTTGATATTTGTGGATCTTGAAAACAACAAATTGCAAATTCATCATCTTTTTTCTCTATCACTGTTAATCTGGTAAATTTCTCACTCCACCCCTCTATCTCATCGGTAATACTTTCTGCAACTTTTTTATCTTCAAAAACAATGCGTAATACTAACTTATCTTGTTCACGTGCCCATGAAATGTTGAAAAATTCTCTATACCAATCAATTTCAAAAGACACAACAATTATCAAAAAATTATCAAATTAATGCTTTCTAT
>CALBNQ010000068.1 GCA_937896495.1 uncultured archaeon
TATCATCTGCATAATTGTTCTCATCATTCATATTGTTCAAAATATGTGTAATTGAGATTTCTTTCATGATTTCTTTCATGATTTCTTTCATGATTTCTTTTTTAATTGTGATTTTATAGTTTCATCTTTATTCACAATTTCTTCCATTTTTTTTGCAAATTCATTATAAATTTTCTCAAGATCTTTTAGAGGCATATCGATTCCTAAAAGATTCATTGTTTTATTCCATGATTCTATGTATTTTTTATCATCAAAACCTGTACCTAATGTTTCAGCTAAAGAGTTAATTCCTTCTGTTTTCCCTAATGCGTAAATTGCAACTTCTCTATTAGTAAGCATGTTTACATTTTATTTTTGCCAATAAAAAAACCTAAACATTTCTAATCGATTTATATCTGAATTGTTGTGCCTGATTATTTGTTTAGTTCATATAATTTTGAATCTAATTTAACATCTTATGTCATTTTTGTTATGATATTTAATTTTGATAAATAAAAAAAAGATGAGGGAATTCTAAATTGAATTCGAAATATCTTTTGGTGTTTTAACTACCTTGAATATTTTGACGTTGTAATCTCCTTCAAAATATTTGGTGATTTTC
The DNA here is from genome assembly GCA_937896495.1 of uncultured archaeon. GTDB lineage: Archaea > Thermoproteota > Nitrososphaeria > Nitrososphaerales > Nitrosopumilaceae > Nitrosopumilus. Next base: position 602 of record CALBNQ010000068.1, read on the forward strand.
CCCTCATCTATGGACACCACTCTGAATTTGTACTCAAAGGAGTTGTCTCCTTTCAAATTAACCTGTGCAACATGAATTGGACGCTCTTCAGTTGATTTAAAGAACTGTATTATTACAGGATAACCTTGAACTGGATCGTTAACCATTCCTTTGACTGTTCCCCAAGGCAGTGTATTATTTTCAGGCACACTCATCACAGTAACTGTTTTTTGTAGACTTTTTTCATCGTCTAATTCCAGCATTGTTGTGTGAGTTGATTCTGCAAAAACAGATACATCAGAATATGGCACAGATGCAACAAATAGCATACCAAAAATACTTGCTATTGCCATATTTTTCACATGTCTTGTTTTACACATTTTGTGTGTGTCTGATACAGAAATCACACATCCACCATTTGAAAAAAACTTGTTAACGGTGGATTTCATTTCATTATCCTCTGTGTACGGTCATGGATATGAGATATTTTGAAAAAGTTTTTTGTTTCTTTACATCTCATTTGAGAACTCAATGAGGACAACTTTTTTGCCATCTTATTGTCTCTCCTCAAACAAAATCCAAGAAAGACCCATCAAATCTTTTGTAGTTAGTATGGGTGATTTTGTTTGTATTTCGGATTGTTTAATTTGCTTTTTTCCAATCCTGTTTTCAGAAGGCAATTGTTGCCACTTTTGTATGATTTTCTGTTTCATGAATTACTTGAGCCTGAGTTATATATATCCAGATATACCGTAATACGGTATGCCTTTAGAAAATAATTATGCCTTTGGAAACCTACAAAATTACAAATTATATCTTCGTCCAAATGCTCATACGCATTATGGATATCCCTTCACAAAAAAATCATCATTAAACAAACATCAACAAAATGTTCAAAATTTATTAAAACTGATGAGTAAAAATGAATCCAAAACTACATGGGATTTAGCAAAAATTACAATCTCAAATGATATTTCAAAATTACGTGAACGTGAAAAAATTTACAGACGATTACTTGTAGGTAGAAAAGATAAAGGAAAACATTCCAATGGAATTTTAGATTTAGGTTTAGTAGTTAAAGATGGCAAGAGTCTCAAAACTGGGATCTCTGACAAGTATAGATTATCATTATATGGAATTTTGTATTGTATTGATGTTTTAGATCTTAATTCAAATGAAATCGATAAAATTGCCGAAAAGTACTCACACATTCTACCCAAAGTTTTTGGAAAATGGAATTATCTAAAATCAAAAATAGGAAATAAAGTATATGGAATTAAATTTTTAGCTAATGGTTTACTTGCAGATAATCCTCAAATTCAAGTTCAAACTGGAATCCCATTTTATGAATTAATGTCTTATGTTCATATAAAATATCAAAAAAACTTTGAACATATTTCTGAAGAAAAATTAGCAGACCAGATATCCTATTGGTTTTATGTAAATTTATTATACTATCCTACACAAAAAACAGATTCAAAACCTATGGGGATTAAACTACTTGATCCTGTATTTGATACCGATAAAGAATTAAAAAAATGGTTTTCACTTTTTTTCAAAGAATCTGCACAATATTATCATGAACGATATACAATCTTAAAAAAATCTACAAGTAATTAATCTAATTTTATGGAATGTATAATTTCATTTAATTCGTTTAAATCAAATGGTTTTATCAATAATCCAAATAATCCTGTTTCTTTTGCTTTTTCATATTCTTTATTATCAATTGCATAAGCTGATGTGAAGAGTATTTTTGCATCTGGATTTTTTTCTTTAATTTTAAAAAATGACTCATACCCACTCATTATTGGCATTTTAAGATCCATCAAAACTATATCTGGTCGTGATTCTGTGAATTTTCTTATGGCCTCTTCACCATTTTTAGCAGTAATCACATCATAATTTTCATATTTTAACATGTATTCAGTAGCCTCTAAAAACTGGACATCATCATCAACTAGTAGAATCTGTAAATTAGACATTTTTGATACTCTCTGAATTATTATTAATCAATTTAATGTGTGATTTCATTTTGGAATCCTTATTGAGAATACTACTGGATTGTTACTTGCTTTAATTTCCCCTCTATGTTGTTCAATGATATTTTTACAACTTGACAGTCCTAAACCTGTACCTTCCAATTTTGTAGTAAATAAGGTGTCAAAAACTTTCCCTAATTCTTTTGTAGGAATATTTGGACCTGAATTTTCAAATTTTATGATTGTATCTGTAGTCGTTTCATACATGTTAATCGATATCTTTCCTCTGTCTTCCCCAATTGATTGTACTGCATTAAGTAAAATATTCACAAACACAATCAACATTTTTTCGTAATCAAAATTTGCTGTCAAATCTTTTTGAGGTAAATTCAATTGAATGTTTTTAGGTGGATTCAATGTATCAATTGCTTCTTGAATTGTTTTGTTAATTGAATGTGATTTTAATATGATTGGAGTAGTTCTTACATAGTTTAACACTTCTTCAATTTGGTGAGATATTCGTCGTACTGAAATATTAATTCGATTTATTTCTCTTGAAATAACTTCATTTTCTTTTTTATTTTCTTTGTCAATAATCACTCCTGCATTTTTAATTGTACCAAGTGGATTTCGTATGTCGTGAGCAATATTTGAAGATAGTTTTCCAATAACTGCCAACTTTTCTTTTTTGAAACTTTGTGTACGTTTCATCAAAAATACCAATAAAACAACTATTGTAGATAACAACAAAAATGTTGTTTGAATTTTAGTAAAAAATATTACCTCATCAATTTCTTCATTAATTGACTGAGTTGGAGTAACAACTGCAAATAAAAATTCATTTTTTTCATTAATCTTAACACTTACCCCTGAATGAATTCTTTCTCCAATTCCATCATCTAAAGTAAAAATAGTTGTAGAAGGATTTCCTTGAAATATGCTCAAAATATACGGACTTAGAAAAGTATTATCTCCTACACTTTTTTGAATTTCATCTCCAAAAAAATTCTTACCTATATTTTCTGACTTTGGGTGAACTAGTAATGTATTGTGTTCGTCAATTACCATTAAAAATTGTGATTCTACATCGTAGATATTTCCATGTCGCTCAAAAAATTCACTAGATGATAATGTAACTAATAGTGAACCTTTGAGTATGCCTGCAGTATTGTTAATAATTGGAACAATGATTGCAACTTCTGGTTCTTCAAACAAAAGTGTACTAATTGATAATATTTTTGGTTCTGCTAAATTACTTTCTTCCTTATCTATAATTTCTGATAACCCTGTAACTATTCGACCAACTACAGATTCATGACTTTTACTTACTTGAGATAATACCTTGAAATTTTCATCAAGGGCAAGAATACGTGCTGATGGAGTAATCATGTTTAATCGATTAAATGTATCATTTAACATTTCATTTGATTTTGTAGTTCCAATATCATTTTGTATTTCATCTGATTTTGATAATACGTCTAATTCAAAAACAATCAATTCTAATTCTGAACTAATATTTTTTGAAATCGATTTTGTAATAATTTCCTGAATCTTGATTTGGTTTTGAAGCACTGAATTTTTAATATTTCTTTCTTCTATATTGTAAATTTCAAGTGTGATTATTGCCAATGAAATAATTATTGCAAATGTTATTGAATACCATACAAATTTTTTATTATTTAATCCCAAGTTCAATCACTCCTAATAGATTTCATATAAGTGCACTATGTTTTCATAGTTTCTCTACTTTTAATTCTCAAATATGGTTGTGAAGAAATTTTCTATTTGTTCATTATTTGTAAAACAGTTCATTTTTGACTAGTCATTGTTTTTTTCTGTCAAGTAGTAGTGTAATTCAGTATAACACTCTACACAATATTCCTCAGAATGGGTATGATCACAATCATACACTTTTGGTACTTTATCATCACATTTTGAACAAGTAGGCATGTTGATCGCTATTTTGTTGATTTTTTTATCTCAATTCCACCTAATACTGCAATTATTGCGCCTATGCCGAATAATATTCCGCCCTCACCTAGCATTCTTGCTGCATTTTCTGACCCTGATGCCATTACTAGTGTCAAAGCACCACCGATTATTATTAAAATCCCTGTAACAATAAACATCATTCCCAACCCTTTGAATCTAGGTCGTTTTGGTATGAAAAATGCAATAAATGATAAAATCACTGGTGGCATGCCAAAAATCATTCCACGTTCATGACCATTTAATGGAATGAATCCTTCTCCATCTCCTGACATTATCACTATAACATCTGCACCATAAATTACTAAAAGTATAATTGAAATTCCAGATAATATGTGAGGAATTGATACCATAGTGGAATTCAACTTCTTTTAATTAATAAACCATTATGTAATTTGGGAATTTTTTTTACATATGATTTTTTATTCGATTGGCTTTGTGATTACTTTATCTTTAATTGACTCTACTTTTTTTAGTAATTCATCTATTGTTTCATTTTCGTTTGAAACAATATTCACATGCCCTAATTTCCTAGATGGTTTTGAGATCTCTTTTCCATACATCTTCAAATAAACATCTGATTCAGAAATAGTAATTGGGATATATTTTCCATTAAATGATTTTGAACCTAAAATATTGTACATTATTGTTGGGCGAATCAATGTTGTTTCTCCTAACTCTAATCCTAAAATTGCACGAAGATGTTGTTCAAATTGAGATGTCTTACTTGACTGTAACGTATGATGTCCAGAATTGTGAACACGTGGTGCAATTTCGTTTATTACAATATTATCATCTTTAGTTACAAACATTTCAATTCCAAACACTCCTGCACCTTTTAGAACCTCCATGGTATTATTTGCAATATTTTCTGCTTTTTCAATAACTTCTTTTGACACTCTAGCTGGGGCAATTGTTTGACGTAAAATATTTTCTTCATGAATATTTTCAACTAATGGATATGCCTTGATTTGTCCTTTGGTGTTTCTTGATGCAATTACTGAAACTTCCATTTTAAATGGAACAAATTTTTCCAATAGTAATTTTTGACCCTTGAAATAATCAAATGCTTTTTGAACCTCTTCTTCAGAATTAATCTTAAAATTTCCTCGCCCATCATATGCGTCTCTTCTGGCTTTAAGCAATGCTGGGTATCCAAATCTCCTTAATCCTTCTTTTACATCTTCAAAACTTTCAATTTTTATAAAATCTGGAACCGATATGTTATTTTCTGACAAAAATGTTTTTTGTAGATATTTATCTTGAATAATTTTTAGTGTATCTGGGGAGGGATTAATCTCTGCATTCTTTTCTACAGATTTTAAGACGTCGCTGTCTCCTGACTCTATCTCATATGTTATAATATCTGATTTTTCTGCCAAATCGATTATTGCTTTTTTATCTTTAAAATCTGCAATTATTTGCTCAGCTCCTACTTGTGATGCAGGACAATTCTCAGTAGGATCAATTACTATGATTTTTGAAATATATTCTGGCATATTCTTTGCAGATTCTGCTATCATCATACCAAGTTGTCCTCCACCGATAATTCCTAGAACTTTTGTCATCACGTTATTCCAAATAATCGATTAAAAATATCTAATGCTGGTATTTTTTAGTCTATTTTCTACCCTGAGAGCTATAATTAATTACTCTCTAGTTTTTTGTAATACCATGCCTTATTCTAAAAAACCTCTTGTAGGAATCATCATGGGTTCAAGCTCAGATAGTAGAATTATGCAAGGGGCTGCTGAAATTTTAGATGAATTTAAAATAAAACATGAAGACCAAATTGTTTCTGCACATAGAACCCCCTCAAGATTGGCAGAGTATGCTCAACATGCAGAAAAAATGGGATTCAAATTAATTATTGCAGGTGCAGGAGGGGCTGCACATCTACCTGGTATGATTGCATCACACACTACAATTCCTGTAATTGGTGTACCTATTCTAGTGTACAATGACAAACATCCAAAAAAAATCGATACATCAAAATTTTCAGCCTTTGGAGGGTTGGATTCTCTACTATCCATTACTGAAATGCCTTCTGGTTCTCCTGTAGTATCAGTTGGAGTAAATAAAGCAGGAAATGCAGGAATTTATGCAATCAAAATTCTTGCAAATGAATTCCCTCCATTAAAAAAGAAACTAAAAGAACATAAATCTAATCAACACAATTCTGTTTTAAAAGAGTCTGAACAACTAAAAAAAGAAGGCCTTTCAAAATTTGCAAAAAAGAAGTTCAAATAATTATGTCAACAAAGTAAACTGAATATCTTTCTCTCTTAATTTTTCAATTAATTTTTCTGCTTGTTCCTTTCCTTGAGTCTCAAGACTGAGTGTAACAGTTACTGAACCTGCATTAACTTTTGAGCTTAATCTATCGTGAACTACCTCTACAATGTTTGCATTAGCCAAAGCAATCTCATCTACAATCTCTTTAAAAATTCCTGGTCTATCTGGTAGTGCCATGGATAGAACCAATAACCTTCCCATTGCAGCTAACCCTTTGTCCACAATTTGTCCTAGTAAGTACATATCCACATTACCCCCTGCCAATACTGAAACAACTTTTTTTCCTGGAGATGGTTTTTTTGATATAAGATATGCTAAACTTACTGCACCTGCAGGTTCTACTACAAATTTCATTCGTTCCATTAACAAGAACATTGCTTTTGTAATTTCTGAATCATCTACAAGAACAACATCATCAATTAATTCTTTAATTATTGAAAATGTATTTTCGCCAGGTAATCTCACTGATATTCCATCTGCAATTGTTCTTTCCCCACCACTTTCTGTAAGCGTTCCATTTTTGATTGATTCATACATTGATGGAAATGATTTGGATTGAACCCCAATTACTTTGATGTTTGGATTTTTTTCTTTAATTGCAATTAATGTCCCAGCAGCTAAACCTCCGCCTCCTATTGGAACATACACTTCATCTACATCAGGTAATTGTTCTAGTATTTCCAAACCTACAACTCCTTGAGCTGCAATAATTTGAGGATCATCAAATGCATGTATTATTGTGGCACCGGTTTGTTGTGCAATCTCTTTTGCTTTTTTTGATGATTCATCATAGTTTACTCCTTCAAGGACTACTGTTGCACCATACCCTTTAGTTGCAGAAACTTTTGCAGGGGATGCGTTTTTTGGCATTACTATGGTACATGGGATTTTCTCTAATACTGATGCAAAAGCCACACCTTGTGCATGGTTTCCTGCAGATGCTGCAACCACCCCACGTTTTTTCTCTTCATCTGATAATGATTTGATTTTATAATATGCACCTCGAATTTTAAAAGAACCTGTCTTTTGTCGAAATTCTGCCTTTAGAAAAATCTCTGAACCTGTAATATCGCTAAATGTTGGAGAATGTATTAGAGGTGTTTTTTTTATTTCATCTCCTCGCATGGAATTGGCCTTTACAATTTCATCATATGATGGGTTCATTGGAAATGTTGCTAGTTAAACGATGTATTTGACTTCTTCTATACAAAATTAACATTTTTTGTCAAATTTTATGCGTAACTTTTCAAATCTGTTTCTTATTTTCAAAAGATTATTTTGGCATGTTCCTAGTCCTATTTGATTTCATTTATGACCTGATTACCTTTTCTAATTCATCTAATCTGTTTGACATTTTTTCTTTGATCTCCTCTGACATTTTTCTTGGATCAAACAAACCTTCTTTATTTGAATTTTTTACAAATTCTAAATCAAATGAACAAAGACAACCCTCTTCACCTGAAACTAATTTAGCATCATCAATTAGTACTGGAACAGTTTGATATGTTTCCATTAACATAGTATCTAATTCGTCAAATAGTTCTTTTTTCTTATCTGATAATTCTTTAAAATTAGTACCTGCATCCTTTTCTATATCTGCAAAGATTTTTTCACGTAATTCATCATTTTCATAAAATATTTCAAATAGATTTTGATGATCAAAGTCTTTGTATCCTAACTCTTTTAATTTATTCAGTACCAATTGATCACTGTTATCTGAAAGTTCTTGTTCTCTGTTTTTTGTCAAATCGACAATTTCAGATAATTCTTTTTGACAATCAATTACTCTTTGTTCTGGTTTATAATATAACAATACATGAAATTGAATTGAAAGATGTCCTGAAATAAGATAATTTCCTTCCATGATTTCAAATTTTGTAAAAATTCTTCTAATGTCCTCATTATTTGAAATTGATACATCTTGTAATGACCATCCTTCTAATTTTTGATTTATTTTTTGAAAATAATCTGATATTTTTTTTGGATCAAATGTTTTTTGATCAGTAACTGTAGAATCACCCATCATCACTTTAATCTCTACAGTGTTTGTCAATTCTGTAATTTTTTCTACAAATATTTTCTGAATAATTTCATTTTTTTTATTCAGAGTCTGGATAAATTCATTGGGTGATCTGGTACCTAAACGCACAAAAAATACCCATTTGTTGTTCTCCTTAAACCTTCATTAATCTCAGGAATCAGGGTTTTTTTGGACATTTTTGTGCCTATTTTCATATTTAATTCAAAACACATTTGAGTATTATTTTGAGTTAATCAAAAATTTAATTTATTCAGTTTTTTGATGTAGTTTATTTTTTTTAAAATTTACCGTTCAACATAATACAAAATTCCATTACCTAAGAAAAACATAAGAGATGTACAAAATTGCGGACACTGCTGTTGAGACACCTAAAATGACACCTAATTCTTTTCCTGAAAATACATTTGTTCTAAAACTCATGTCTGATTATGCTTTCACATTCTAAATTAATCAATGTTCGCCATCACCCCAACTTTGTTTTTTTCATCATTTACAAATTGAACAAGACTAAATGAGATAGGCTGTTGTTAAATAGAAATAATTAGATGTCCAATAATTTTTGTTCTAATTGTTCCATTTGTTCATCATCACATTGTTCTGCATTCTCAATAATACAAAATTCCCTTACTTCTACAAAGGCATCCAGACAGGATTGTAATTCTTCAGGATTAAGATCATCTTCACTACATGCAATCATCATTGCTTCATAATTTATTGCAAATTGATCTAATAACCATTTTTTAGTATCCATACTTTCCAATATGTCAAAATCACTTACACTAGTTCCAAAATACATAATTCCTAAAAGTATGGGGATGATCAGAAGAAATTTTAATTTAGATTTTATTATCATTGACATAATCTTATTACTTATTGGATTGTATGTATATATCAAAATTTAGAATGTATAACTTTAACGTATTGATGTTTAAAATTTTCTAACTATGACAATATGGCATATTTGAAACTAGGTACATCTAACATATGTACAAGTAAAGTATTTTTCATAATAACCAATTCATCTTAAATCAAAAATTAAAAACATGTCATGATAATTCACTGTACTTTATGCAAAAAACAGATGCCATTTGATGAAATACAATTCAGACATGAGTCATGGTATCATAGAAGGTGTATTTGGCACATTACTCATATTATGAATATTGAAAAATTCTTTTAGTATGTTATTTTTTAGATTTTGTGATACTTGGTTTAAAATATAATTATGTGTATTACATAATATGCAAGTAGTCCAAGAACAAAAAAATGCAAAAGGACGAATGTTTCTTTTTGTAGGGATTCTAGCCGTATTAGGGTTAGCAATTATGTTACTTCCATGATTTTTTTGTGATCATAGTATTCATTTAGAATAAATCTATTTTACATGAAAAACTTTGAAGTTTTTGTTAAATTTGAAATCATCAAAGGTTTTGATTACTGTGTAATGATTTTAAGAAGACATAATCTAACTCAGATCTCAAAAATTTTAATTGAAATCCAATTCTAGGATTTTATTCATAATATTAGGCGTAATCGCTATGTGATTTTGATGGCGAAATTAAACTTCATCAATATCTAAATAGATTCATGACTAATCCTAGGCATGACAGATTCCAAATTAAAATGTCATGAATGTAATTGTATTATTATTGAATATTATAGTGAACATTACAAGGGAAAAAGAGGAAAATGTATGCAGTGCAAGGTTGATTTCCCTCTGGAATAATGAAATATCATGAGTGAATCAAATAAAGAAACTAAAACAGCGTCTACTTTGGACAAAACACCTGGTGTGTTAGATGTTCACACTCCATCACAAGAACAAATTTTAGATTCTGAAAGTATGATTTTAGAAACTCAAAAACGAGTTTGGGGGGCTCTCAAAAAAGGTTATGAGTATACAGGGGTTGCAAATGAATCTGAAGAATATCTCAGAAGACATGTATTTTCCAAAGTTAACATGGTTGTACTTTATGTTGATTTAGTTGGCTCTACTACCATGACTTTGGAAATGCCTGGAGAGAAAATTGCAACTATAATTAGTTCATTTGCACAAGAGATGGCATCTGTAATTAGACAACACCATGGATATGTACTAAAATTTGTAGGTGATGCAGTTATTGGATATTTTGATGCAGAAGAAAATGGTTTACTTGCTTCAGATAATGCAATTTCTTGTGCAAAATCAATGTTAACTGTAATTCAAAAAGGAATTAACCCTATTCTTGATCAATATGACTATCCTGATTTGATGGTAAAAATTGGTGTTGATTTTGGACAGAATTTCGTTGTAAGATATGGGGCTGATGTAAAACAATCTCAAGTGGATTTAATGGGGCCTGCAATGAATATTGCTGCAAAAATTCAGAGTATGGCAAAACCGAATCAAATTCTAATTGGTGGTGATGTATACGATAGGTTACATCCAACACTGCAAAAAGAATTCATTCAAATCGTATGGAAAGAAGATGAATGGAAGTATCGTTCTAGATTAACTGGTGAACTTTACAAAGTATTTCAACATAAAAAATGATTTTCATCCTTTTTTCATCAAATTTCTTAGAAATTGTTTAATCATCTAAACTGTAAAATTATCTGGACATTCTACGTGCTCATAATGATGTTCTGTGAATTTTTCTTGCACAACATACATCACAATTTTATGAAGATCTTTTTCAAGTATGTCTCGTTTACATCTTAGACATGTTTTTGTTTCTGTCATGCGTAATTGCGATCCAAAATGGAACTCTATAAGGATCTGCGATCAACTCGATTTGAGCTAAAATGACTGAGATTTTACTAAACAGTATATCAAACGCCTAAAGTAATGCAGAAATATAGTAAATTTTGAGTATTTTCATGGATGATGTAGTAAATCAGCACTTGCAAGACCTTTATGGATTAAATCCAAACATACCTCACATGGCATTTCAGTTTCCAAGAATTCCACCAGGACGAATGCATCCAATGTTCAAAATTTATGAAAATCCGTTAAAAGAACAGTTTGCTCAAGATGCTGCAACAATCAATCAAAAACTACAAGGTTTTCAACAAATGTATCAACAATATGCAGCAGGGTTGTTGTCCATGAATAACAATATTGTTCCACCAGGACATCCATTGTATAATCGACAAAATTCTATTAACACATTAAAGACTGAAAATGATAAGCTACTCAAAGAAAATTTAGAATTAAAGAAAAAATTAGATAAAGAATCTGATTCTAAATAATTAAAATCTCTCCCCTACACCATTTGAAAAATATGATGTCTAAACAAACCAAAAATCCTTATTAATTTCAAATTTTAATTTCAATCATGGTAAAAACACCTGCTGAAAAATGGAAAGAAACTATAATCAAATATAGAAAACAATGTCAAAGTATTCTAAAAATATCTAACAATGTACGATATGCTGGTGTCATAAATCTATACGGTAGAACATTGACAGGAATTGTCAATCCAAAATTAAAACCATTGTTAAAATCAGATCAAATTAAAAATGAATTTTTTATTTTATCTACTTTGATGACTTTGAGAAAAGATTCTGCAGATTCGGTAGGGAAACTTGAACATGTAATTTTACAACATCAAAAGGTTACAGTGATAATTTTGCAAAAGAAAGATATCACATATTACATATCAATTGAAAGAAAAGCAAAAAATTTAGAAAAAATTATTTCATCAATCAAAAAAATAATTTAATATTATTTTATCAAATCATGATACATCTGAAGTTCATCAAAATTAATCCTCTACGCCATCAGAACAATCCAATACTGCGCCGCAATTAGGACAAATTTGATGACATACAGTCATCTTGCCCATTAAATTACCACATCTCATACATTTCATACTGTCACATTCCATTTTAGAAACATCTGAATATAATTTCAATCTTAAACAGTTAAGATTTTGGGTATTTAATCAGACTATTTGAGAGATGTCTTAATGTCTTAACAGAGTAGTATGACCGCATTTCCTACAACTAATACTGCCATTTTTAGAGTATTCATGCTCACAAACCCATTGATTGGTTTTCAAGACTGATCCCGTTGATTGATCAAGGGTTTCATCTTGAATAATGCCTACTCTTTTTAATGCATCATTGTAAAAGTTGTAACATTTCTCAGAACAAAATAATGCATTTTTTGCTGTAAATGTTTTCCTACAGTTCCTACAATTTTTCATAAGGTAATCTATTTGTTGATTGATATAAACTGTAACAAAATTAGAGTTGCCTAATTAGATAAAGCTAAGTGAAGAAATTTATCAATTATTTCTTGAATGAGTTATTTTTTTAAACAATTCAAAATTATTAACATGTGAAAAAAGTTATAGAATCAAGATCAAGTTTAATAGTTTATCATATTTAGAAAACATAATGTTATTTGGTGTTTTTGCAACCCATAGTCCGGAATCTTGCCCAATAAATAATGAGGTAAGTAGGAAAACCTTTGCTGAACTAAATGAAAAAATAAACATCGAGATGAAAAAATTCAATATTAACAAAATTGTAGAATTTTATGTCTCAGTCCTAGAACATCAGTGGATAATCATTATTGATGCAGTACATGCACATGATATTGAAAAACTCTGTATTGATGTAGGTATTTCCTCTATGAGTACAGTCAAAATTGTCCCAATGAACCGTCACGAAGACCTCATTACAAAACTAGAATCTTAGATTCATTTTTCAATGTCTGAAAAATAACTTAAGCAGGTGTGAATCCATGATATCCACTTGTTTGCTGTTCTTTATCATCAAAGATTGGTTCAAACAATGAAATCAAATAATCATCAGGATCAGATATGATGGCATTACGTCCAGAATCCTTTTCTATAATGTCTCGATAGATTGTAACCCCCTTTTCTTTTAATTCTTCAACAGCTGATGCAACATCTCCAACAAGAAACCCAATTGTAATTCCATTCTCAATAGAGCTACCACTATGCTGTGCAGTAAGTGATGCAGGATGTAAACTTAGTAAAGCACCACCTGTACCTAAATCGACCCAACTTCGTCTTTGATTTTTAATTGGCAAACCAATTATTTCATTGTAAAATTGAATGGATTTATCTAAATCTTTGACTGCTAAAATTACATTTCCAACTTTTTTAATATTCATGCTGAGTATTTCTCAAACTTGTTTAAATCAATTCTCTTTTTTATTGAACTTCCACCATGGTTTCTGTTCTGTCAACACCATTAATTTTTTGAATTTGTGTTGCAACTTCTTTTATTTGAACAAGCTCTTTCACTTCAATTACAGCTATGGCATCAAATTGACCACTAGTAGGAAATGAATCTATTACAAACTCTACTTTTTGTAATCTTGCGGCAATTAGTTTTTTTGGTGATTTTACCAAAATTATTGCTCTTACCATCCTAAATCAACCTCCACTTCAATTAATGTTTCAGTAGTTTCAATTTCCTTAATTTTTTTAAAATCAATTACCATATGATTAATTTCATCAATATTGCCCTGCAAAAATACACTGATATCAGCTCGACCAGTTACCACCATGATTTTTTTTACAATTTTACGTTTCTTTTTTAAAATTGCAACTACAGAATCCACTTTTCCAGGTTTTACCGTAACCAAACATAATGCACGCATAAATTGAATATGCTATTCATCGTGATAAGGATTTCTAGTCTGATGCTTCTTGAGACCTAGCTTCTTCCAAATATGCTCGTCGTTCTTCATTAATTTTGTCTTGATCAACTTCTAAATCATCTTCTACAATAACAATTCCGCCATCACCCATAGGCTCATCTTTTACTTTTTTGCCTTTGGCAGTTTTTGCTTTAGATTTAATCGTTGTTGATTTTGACTTAGTCTTTGTTTTTGCAGTTTTAGCTTTAGTGGTCTTTTTTACTGTCTTTTTTTCAGCCATTAATATCGAAAAAGGACAGTTTGCCTTGTTTTTAAATATTTTGTAAAATATTTTTTTATTAAAATTATGTGAAATTTTATGCAATCTACAGAAATTTTATTTCATAAAAATCAATTTTAGAAAATAACTCTAAATCTTCATGTTTCAAAATGGTGCCGAGGGCATGATTTGAACAAGCGACAGCCACGTCTTCAGCGTGGTGCTCTTCCAGGCTGAGCTACCTCGGCACTTGAAAAAAATCATCGTGCTGAGGAATTAAAGTTTGTCTTTTTAGATCTTCCAAGGAATATCTTCTATGCCTTTTCGTTTATTGATTAATCTGCCAACAACAAAAAGAAGATCAGACAATCTATTGAGGTATTTTATACAATTTGAATTGATTTCATCTTTATCACTAAGTAAAACTACTTGAGTTTCTGCTCTTCTAACAATAGTTCTAGCATGATGAATCTGTGAAGCAACCAAATCCCCACCAGGTAAGATGAAATTTCTTAACGGTTCTAACTCTGATTCAAATTTATCAATATGGTTTTCTAACCCATTAATTATTTCTAATGAAACTCTATTTTTTACATCGTTAAGATCTGGATTTGAAAGATCAGAACCTACTAAAAATAATTCATTTTGGATTTGTGTTAGTATTTCTGAAATATCCTCATCTATCTTGTTACTCAAAACTATCCCTAATACTGAATTTGCTTCATCAATTGTACCATAAGATAGGATTCTTTGATGAGATTTTGAAATTCTATAATTCCCCTGTAAACTTGTATTTCCATCATCACCTGTTTTTGTGTAAATTTTCATTGATTTTTAATATTGAAATTTACTTTTATGTTGTTCGAAAAATAATATCTAAAAAAACTCATTAATAGAAAATGTTGTAATAAAATGATTTAATGATTCTTGATTTTTTTGAAAATTCTATTAATTTAAAAAATATTCCACGACAAGGGTGGAGGGATAAATTATCAATGAAACATCCTGAATCCGTATCAGATCATTCTTACTCTGTGGCAATTATGTGTATGGTGATTTCAGATATGCAAAATTTGAATTCTGAAAAAATTTTAAAAATGGCATTATTACATGACTTGGCAGAATCACAAATCGGTGATTTCACTCCTGATCAAATAGATAAAGAGGAAAAGAAAAAAATTGAAAATACAGCATTTGAAAAAATTACAAAATATTTACCTGAAGAAATTAAGATAAAATATTTAGAAATATGGGCAGATTATCAAGAAAATATTTCAGAAGAATCCAAAATTGTTCATCAAATTGATAAACTAGAGATGGCATTACAAGCAAAAAAATACCAAAAAGAAGGATATGATAAAGAAAAATTACAGCAATTTTTTGATTCTGCAAAAGAAGAAATCACCAATTCACAATTAAAAGAATTATTTATACAAATCATTAATGAGAAATGAAATATGTCTGAAGAGGATAAAGATGCATTAATTGATGCACAAAAACAAGTGATAGGAATTCTCTTTGAAGTGGTTAAAAGATTACAAACTAACAATGATTTGGATGAAGAGTATTTTCAAATTGTTACAAAAGATAACAAAGATGAAAATAGGTTAGAAGAAATTGGTGCACAAAGAACAGAAAATTCTAAGATTGTAAGTAGGTTATTGGAGCAATTAGAGACTTAATTTCCACAACTACAATCATCATCAGATAAAATTCTCAAATGTGCTGTTTGTTGATATTTGTCTTGAATGTAACTTGAAAGATTTACAATTCGTACACGTGGCTCTTTTACTTTCCAACTACCTTCATTTTCAAACCAATATTCTATTTCATCTACATCATATCTTTCATCACTTTCAACTAATTTTTTAAAAATCATCTTAATTTCATCTATATCTGATCCAGATAGTTTGGATTTATCTTCGATCATGGTAGTAATTTCATTTAATTTGATAATGACATTGTTTGTAAGAGGCATGAATTTCAAAAGAGTGTAATTCTATAACTATCTTTATGATGCATTTTTAGAACTTTCTGTTTATTGTTTTGGCTGTTTTGATGTAACATGGCAAGGTGTACGTCAAACTTGTAAAAATCTCTGCATGATCAATAATATTGACTTGTCCAGTTCTTTGATGCAGTTTATTTTTTGAACATAATCCACAATCTTACTCCTATTGGAATCCCTACTGCCAAAACAATCAGGATTGGAATGATTATTTCCATCTGTTCCATGTATGATTTTAGTTCTAAACCTTAAAAGAAATTTCATATGTTAAGTTTGAACAAATTCTAAGATACAGATTCAAACCCGCCATCAAAATTTGCATCAGAATATTCAGCACCACCAAAGTCACTGCCATCAGCAAATCCATCCCCATACCCATCTACATATGCATAATCCAAATCAGACGTGTATTGCTGGTAGTTGGTATCAGCTAACGACATCATCGAACCCATCATCATTCCATTAGTAATTCCCATTACAAGAAACAATGGCATCATTCCTAAATTCATTCCATCTAAGAGACCTTGCTTGTCTTTTTTCTCATAGAGTAACCAAAGTTTATCCCATTCTTGTCTCATTTCTGTAGTCTTTCTTTCAACATTTTCTTTTCCTAAATCCGTCAAACTAATTGTTGGATTGAAATGTCTACTGAGAAAACCATCTTTTTTTGATTTTTGGATATACCCTCGCTTTATCAGACTGTTAATTCTTTTATCCATTTTAAAGTCAGAAGCCTTTGGTATTTTTTTAAAAATTCCATTGAAGGTGTTTACCCCTGAATTAAGCAAGGACAAAATTACATAATCAGTTGGTTCTAAATCATCCAATCCAATATTTTTGTTTTAAAATTACATAAGATTTTCTAATTGTTATTCTACCCATTCCCATTTCCTACAAACAGGACAGACCCAAAATGATATACCAACTTTTGAAATCT